>DASVSE010000001.1:0-2517 GCA_036388235.1 Rubricoccaceae bacterium
CGTGGGTGTTGTACGCTCTACATACAACTCCATGCCCGCTGCGATCACGGACCCGCTTGCCAACTTCTGGTCGAAGGTTCAGGTTGGCTCGGCCGACGAGTGCTGGGAGTGGCAGGCGGGCAAAACGACGGACGGTTACGGCGTTTTCTGGATGCAACGGAAGCCGGTGTACGCCCACCGCCACAGCTTCGCACTGCACAACCCGGCAGCACAGGCGGCCGTGGTAATGCACTCGTGCGACAACAAGGGCTGCGTCAACCCGGCGCACCTGAGCGCCGGGAATGCATACCTGAACGCGAATGACGCAGCCGACAAAGGAATGACGTGCTTCCCGTACCGCGACGGAAAGCACGTCAAGCTCTCCGACGAGCAGGTCCTTGAAGCTCGCAGACTCTACGAGCACGACGGACTCTACCAGCGCGAGATCGCGGCTCGGTTCGGCGTCTCTCAACAGGCAATTCAGCTAATCGTGAGCGGCAAAAGGCGTCAGCGTGCCGAAGCCAACGTGATTGCCTAGCGCGCAGACAGTGGCCGGTTGCGCTGCATGAGCCAGTTGGTCGTGGAGGCCTCAACGACCGCGCCCGCGTCGGCGCCGCCGAGGCCCGCCGCGGGCGACCCGTACGGCGCCGACGCCATCCAGCCCTCGTAGCGCGCGCGCAGCGGCTCGGCCATCTCGTAGGCCTCGCCGCGGTCGGCCGCGCCCTGCTGCATAAAGAAATCGACGACGCGGCGGAAGCCCTGACGCGACGCCTGCACGCCGTTCAGGCCCGCCCCGACGCGCACGTCGCGCAGGTTCGGGTCACTGGCCCCCACGAGCGGCCGGAGCTGGTCGGCGAGCGCGTCGCCGCGGACCGACGCCATGAGCTGCGGCTCGACGACGGCGTGCGCCTCGTGCTCCAGCGTCCCCGGCGTCGCGTACCGCACGCCGCGCGGGTCGAAGGCGTAGAGCCGCTCGGCGAGCGTGCCGCCGAGCGCGAACGGCTCGCCGTTCATCCCGCCGTCCTTGTAGCCGACCGTGCCCGCGAGGCTGCGGAGCGCGAACGCGAGCGCGCCCTGCTGCCGCGCCTGCTGGAAGTGCGCCGCCTCGGCGACCACGTCGTCGAGCGTGCCCGCGGCCATCGTCGGCGCCGGGAGCTGGCGCATGTGGGGCCGTCCGTCTTGCCACTGCACCTCGGGCTGCCCGTTGCGGACGAGCGCGTGCTCCAGGTTCTGCACCTGCAGGTCTGTCCAGACGGCCTGCCCGGTGAGGGTCTCGGCCGCGCCCCGGTGCGGCTCCCCGACGCGGTCGTACAGCTCGGGGTAGGCCGCGCCGCGCGCCGTCCGCACGACGCGCGGGTCGGCATACGACGCGTCGGCTACGGCGACCTGCTCGCGGTAGGCGGTCTCCATGAGGCCCCGCCGCATGTCGGCGAACGCGTCGACGGAGGCGGGCTTCATCGGGTCGGGAAGGAGCGTCTTCTGGATCATGGTCGTTACCGGCGGTGTGCCTAACGGCGGTCGAGGTCGGGAGTGGTGACGCGGACCGTGGGCGTGCCGTCGTCCGTCTGGTAGAGGCCGACGGAGACCCGGCCGAAGTCGTCGTCGGTGAACGTCACGCGCCCGCCTGCGGCCTGGAGCGCGCGGACGAGCTCGGGCTCCGAGTACTCGGCCGCCCGGCTCACGGCGGCTCCCCGGGCACGCAGGCGGCCGTACGCCTCGATGGTGTCGGCCGACGCGCCGATCTCACTCCGCACGTCGTCGAGCTCGAACACGTCGACGTTCGGCTCGTCGAGGTTGTTGGCCTCTGTCACCCGCCGCTGGATCGCGAAGAGCGGCACGCCCGTCGTGCGGTCGACGAGGGACATGGGCGACTGCGCGACCATCGCGACGTCGCGCATGAGCAGGCCGAACGGCATCGCGCTCCACATCTGGTAGGACGCCATCGCGTCGCCGCCTCCGGTGAGCGCCATGAGGAGCGGGAAGCCCTCGCGCTCCTCGTCGGGCACGAGCTGCAGCGCGGCCAGTGCCGCGCCCTGCAAGACGCCCTGCGGGATGCGCGTCACGGGCGGGAGCAGGCCCGCCGTCTGCGCGACCGTCTGGATCCGCCCGCCGACCGGCCCGAAGAGGCCCTCGCGGATGTCCTCGTCCTCGCCGAAGAGCGCCTCGGCGAGCTTCGTCGCCCAGCCGAGCGGCTGCGGCAGCGTCGCCTCGAAGAGAGACGCCGGGAAGGCTGCGGACAGCGCAAGGGCCAGCACGTTCGCCGTCGCCATGCGCGAGAAGCGCTTGCCCTCCTCGGTCCCGGGCATGAACCCCTGCATGGATGCGTCCTCCCAGACGCGCCGCTGGAAGGCGACCGACTGCCACGACCACTGCTGGAAGCGGAAGAACGTCCGCCCGACGCCCGTCGAGGCGATCATCGGCTTCTCGGCGGCCGAGTAGACGAACTGCGTCGCGCGGACGCCGCGCTTGGCGTGCTCGATGAGGACGGGGTCGTCGACGGCGAAGCCCTCGCCGGGCCCGAGGCCGTTCGCCTCCATC
>DASVSE010000002.1:0-6456 GCA_036388235.1 Rubricoccaceae bacterium
TGGCGCGCCGCGGCTTCGAGAACTACTCCAAGGAGTGGTGGCACTACACGTTCCACCCCGAGCCCTTCCCGCGGACCTACCACACGTTCCCCGTCGAGTGAACGGCGGGCGCCCGTTGCCCGTCAAAATCGGGGAAAGCGCGGTGCGGGAGCAACCCGCCACCCCGGCCCCTGTTCGACCCCGTCCCGCACGCCCCACCGCTTGATGCCCCTGCTTTCGTCCGCTGCGCGCCTGGTCGCCCTCACCCTGACCGTCGCTGGCTGCGCCGCGAGCCGTCCCGATGCGACGACGTCTGCTGCGCCAGATGCGCCCGTCGCAGCCCACACCGCCGCCGACTCGTTGCTCTTCCCGGGCGAGACGCACCTCCGCAACATCCGCCAGCTCACGTTCGGCGGCAACAACGCCGAGGCGTACTGGAGCCCCGACAGCCGCCAGCTGGTCTTCCAGTCCGACTGGGCCGCGCTCAACGCGCAGGGCTGCGACCAGCAGTTCGTCATGAACGCCGATGGCTCGCCGCTCGGCGGCCCGGCTGCGCTGAGCGCGGGCCCCGGCGCGCGGGGCCGCTACCGCCTCGTCTCGACGGGCTTCGGCCGGACGACCTGCGGCTACTTCATGCCCGCGACCGGGCGCTACGCCGGCCGCGTCCTCTACGCCTCGACGCACGCCGCCGACCGCGCCTGCCCGACGACCGCCGCCAGCCAGAGCGGCCGCTACGTCTGGGACGTCTTTCCAACGTTCGACATCTACACCGCCCGTGTCGACGGCTCGGATCCGCAGCCGCTCGTCACCGGCGAGGGCTATGACGCCGAGGCGACCGTCAGCCCCGACGGCCGCTTCGTGATCTTCACCTCGACGCGCTCGGGCGACCTCGAGCTGTGGCGCCTCGAACTGGCGACGGGCGCTCTGCTCCAGCTCACGGAGACGCCGGGCTACGACGGCGGGGCCTTCTTCTCGCCCGACTCGCGGCAGATCGTCTGGCGCGCCTCGCGCCCTGCTGGCGCCGATCTCGCTGGCTACCAGGCGCTCCTTGCGCAGAACACGGTCGAGCCGGGCGCGCTGAACCTGTTCGTCGCCAACATCGACGGGACGGAGGCGCGGCAGGTCACGGACCTTCCCGGCGCCAACTGGGCCCCGTTTTTCCATCCCAACGGTCGCCAGATCATCTTCGCGACCAACCAGCGCTCCGTCACGGACGGGACGGGCGGCCGCACGTTCGACCTCTACCTCGTCAACACCGACGGCACGGGCCTGGAGCGCGTCTCGTTCTCGGACACCTTCGACGCGTTCCCGATGTTCTCGCCCGACGGCACCAAGCTCGTCTTCGCGAGCAACCGCCGCGCCGACCGCGCCCGCAGCCGCGACACCAACCTCTTTGTCGCAGACTGGGTCGAATAAGGCGGGCAGAGCGACGCGGGCCTTCGTCCCCTGCCCGCGCCCGTCAGTAGTGCTTGTAGCCCGAGGCCTGCAGCGGAGCCGTCCGGCCGTCCGGAAGAGCCAGCACGACGCCGTCCTCGGGCTCGACGATGCGCCCGACGACCGCGACCGTTCCCTCAGGGAGCTTGTCGATGTCGGCCTCGGAAAAGGCCGCGAGTAGCTCGTAGTCCTCGCCGCCGTAGAGTGCGTAGGCGTCCGCGCGCGTCTCGAAGCGCTCGGCCGCCTTGAACGTCTGCACGTGGACCGGCAGCAGGCCCGCCTCGATGACGGCGCCGACCGCCGAGGCGCCGCAGATGTGGTGGACCTCGCTCGCCAGACCGTCCGAGACGTCGATGAGCGCGTTCGGGCGGACGCCCGCCTGGCGCCATGCCCGCACGCGGTCCAGCCGCGCCTGCGGCATGAGCTGCCGCTCGACCGCGTACGCGAACTCCTGGAGGTGGACCGCGGCGTCGCCCTCGGAGTCCGGCTCGCCCTTGCCGGCGAGGAGGACCTGAAGGCCTGCCGCTGCCGCGCCGAGATCGCCTGTGACCACGAGCACGTCGCCGGGCTGCGCGCCGCGGCGGTAGACCACGTCCGCCTCGGCCGCCTCGCCGACGACGGTGACGGAGAGTGTCAGCCGCGCCGAGGCCGTCGTGTCGCCGCCGACGACGGTTAGGCCGTAGGCTGCGCACGCGGCGTCGATGCCGTCGTAGAGCGTCTCGGCGCCCTCGACGGAGACGTTGTTCGGCAGGCCGAGCGCAACCGTCGCGAACAACGGGTCCGCGTTCATCGCGACGACATCGCTCACCGCGGTCGCGATGGCCTTCCAGCCGACCATCCCGAGCGGCGCGTACGCCCGGTCGAAGTGGACGCCCTCGACGAGCGCGTCGGTCGTCACGACGTGCACGCGGCCCGGCGCGACGGTGTACACCGCGCAGTCGTCGCCGATGCCCTCGACGAGTCCCTTCGGGCGCGGCTGGACGAGGCGCGCCGCCATGCGGTCGATGAGGCCGAACTCGCCGACCTCGCGGACGGGCGTGAAGTCGGGTGCCGGGGCGTTGTCGAAGGGCGAGGCGCCCGCGTCGGAGGAGTCCACAGTCGTCAGGGGAGCGTGAGGGAGCCCTGGAAGGCGGGCCGCGACGCCCCGGTGACGGCGGGAAGGCCGGTCCGGATTCCGCCCGCCCACTCGTGCGCGAGAAGCGCAAACAGGACGGCCTCCTTGGCGTCGGGGTCGAGGCCATAGGCGGCCGTCGTCTCCAGAGAAATCGGGGCGAGCGCCTGGGCGAGCGCGCGCATCAGGGCCGGGTTGCGGACACCCCCACCCGACGCGATGACGCGGGCCGCGTCGGGAGCGTGCCGCCGGACCGCTTCGGCGACGGTCCGCGCCGTGAGCGCGACGGCCGTCGCGAGCAGATTCTCGCCCCGCGCCGGCCCCTCGGCGATAAAGCGCTCGACGTAGGCGGCCCCGAAGTGCTCGCGGCCCGTCGACTTGGGCGGCGGCGCGGCGAAAAACGGGTCGGCCAGCAAGCGGGCGAGGAACGCCTCGTCGGGTGTGCCGGTCGCGGCGAGCGCGCCGTCCCGGTCGACGGGCTCGCCCGTCAGGCTGAGCGCGAGGGCATCGGAGACGAGGTTCGCCGGCCCGGTGTCGAACGCGAGGGCAGGCGCCTCGCCTCGGGGCAGGATGGTCACGTTGGCGACGCCGCCGAGGTTGAGCAGGACCCGCGTCTCGTCGGCCGAGGCGAAGAGGGCGGCGTCGAGGACGGGCGCGAGTGGGGCGCCCTGTCCGCCGAGCGCCATGTCGGCCGCGCGGAAGTCCGACACGACAGGCGCGCCGAGGCGCGACGCGAGCACGGCCGGGCAGCCGATCTGAAGCGTCGAGCGGGTCGGGACGCCGGCGCAGTCCTCGGCGACGGGCACGTGGTGGACCGTCTGCCCGTGAGACCCGACGAGGTCGGGTGCTGCGACGCCGGCCGTGTCAAGGGCGGCTCGGGCCGCGTCGGCGAAGCGGTGCCCCAGGCGCACGCCGAGCTGCGACACCAGGCGCACGTCGGACGTGGCGACCTCGGTGCACGCCCGGATCGCGTTCCGCAGGGCGTCGTCGTAGGGCTCGGAGACGAACGCGAGCGTTTCCATCCGCACGCCGCCGGGCAGGTGAGCCGGGCCATGCCCGTCGAGGCGGACGACCGCCGCGTCGATGCCATCCAGCGACGTGCCGCTCATCAGGCCCACGACGACCCGCGGGCCCGAGCGCAGAAGGGCCGCCATCGGGTGAGCCCGATCCTGCGGGTGCTCCGTCGGGGTGCCGGGCGTCACGGCCGGCGACGGCGCATCTCGGCCGCCTGCTGAAGAAGGACGGCGGCGCGCTCGGGCTCGCGGGCCGCGAGCGTCTCGTAAACGATGGCCGCCTGGACGTATTGGTGCTGCGCGGCGTAGATGCGAGCAAGCGTCTCGGACGCCATCTCGTCGACGTCGGCCGTGGCGACGCGCACCGACGGGCCGCTGAAGGCGGGGTCGGGACGGATGCGTGGGGCAGATTCGAGGCTCGCGATGAGCGAGTCGAGGTCGTCGCCGACGGACCCGTCGGGGTCGTTGAAGACCGATGCACTCGGGGGCGGCGTGGCGGCGCTTGCCTCTGCAGGTGCGGTGTCACCGGGCGCGTCGGCGTGGCCCGGGTCGGGTTCCGGCGCCGGCTCTGGAGCGGAGTCTGGGAGGACCGCTTCGGGGTCGTCTTCAGTCGGGGTCGTGTGGGCGGGGGGGGGCGCACCCGTGTCCCACGCGTTGACAGGCCACGCGGCGTCGGCCCATGCGTCCGTCGCCCATGCCGCGTCTCCGAGCAGGTCGCCGGGCGGCGGGGCGACGAGAGGCGGAAGGGCATCGGACGCGAGCATGTCCGAGACAGGCCGGTCCAGAACGCCTCCAGCCGGCAGGTCCTCGAAGACAGCCCATGACATGTCACGCTCGGGCGGAGCCGGGGCGGGCGGAGGCGTGGAGGCGAGCCCATCGTCCGGAAGCACGAGGCGGACGCCGGAAGAATCGTCTTGGTCGGCCCAGTCGGGAATAGGGGGCGCTGCAATCCCGCCGGTATCGGCCTCAAACCCATTATCGGTCAGCGGGACGTCTGGGGGTGCGTCGAGCGGAGGCAGAGGTTCCAACCCGTCGTCGCCGAGGTCGAAAGCGGAAAAGTCGAATCCGTCCGGGTCGAATCCGTCCGGGTCGAAGCCGTCGGCGTCACCGGCGGGAGTGGCGTCGGCAAAGAAGAAGTCGTCCAGCGGGGCTGTCTCGATGACGGGTACCTCCTCCGGGTCGAACGCATCGGGACGGTCGTGAGCCGGGGCGAGCAGCAGCTCGTCGCCACGCGCCGGCAGGTCGGCCGGGTCAGGCTGCAGCCCCTGCGAGTCGGTGGACGGCTCGCTGGACGGCGCCGGCGCTTCGGCCGAATCCGTCAGCGGGTCGTCAGGCGGGGCGGGCTGTTCTGAGGGCAGAGCTCCCGGCTTGGCTGAGTGGACGGACTCGGGCGAAGCGGCGCGGGTCACATCCAGCAGGCGCTGACGCTCGCGGAGCACAAGAGGGCTGCGCGGGACGAGAAAAGCGGCGCGGTTCCACGCTGCGAGCGCCTCGGCGGGGCGGCCGGCGGCATCGAGGGCAACCCCGAGCAGGACGTGCGCCGCGGCGTAGATCGGCGCCTCCGCCACGACGGCTAGGAGCGCCTCAGCCGCATCGGCCGGGCGGCCCGTCGCGAGCAGCTCGGCCGGGTGCTGAAGGGCCGGCCGGCCAGCAGACGGCGATGTTCCAGAGGTCGGCATGAGTGTCGGGCGCGTGGCGGCAAAGTACGGCTCCCGGGCCGCACCGCCGGCGCCTACCAGTCCGACGTGGCCGCCGTGAACGCGTCCCGGGCTACCTGGGTGAGGGCGCGCTGGGCGGCCTCAGCCTCGCCTTGGAGGCCCTCGGCGGGCGCGAAGTCCTCGTTGGCCGTAAAGGCGCGGTCGAGGAGATCGCGGTTCTCGATGCGGTCCTGCACGACGACGCGGACCGAGACGCTCACGCGGCTAAACTGCGCGAGGTTGGTGCCCGTCACGGCAGCCGGCGTGACAGTGTAGCCGGTGATGGTCGCCCGGACGACCGCGTCGGCGTCGTTTTCGTCGGCGACGAGGCTCAGGCGCGAGCGGTCGGCGAAGCGTGCGACGAGGGCATCCGTCAGGCGCTGGTCGAGCGCGGCGGGCCCGCCGGCGGCGCGGTCCTCGGAGAGGGGGACCGCGACGGTCTGAAGGCGCTCCGGAATCGAGGTCCCCGAAAAGCTGTACGCGCACCCGCCGAGGGGAACGAGGGCCGCCACGAGCGCGAGACACAGGAACGGATGGCGCCTCATTCGACCCCTTCGATGTCGCGGATCTTGCGGTAGAGCGTCCGCTCCGAAATGCCGAGGGCGTCGGCGGCGCGGCGGCGGTTGCCGTCGTAGCGGCGCAGCGCCTCGCGGATGAGTGCCGACTCGGCCGCCTCCATCGTCGGAAGTGGAAGGCCGGCGGCGAGGGCGCTCTCGATCGTCTCGGGAAGCGGCAGGAGCGGGTTCTCGATCTCGAACGTGGTCTCGGCGGCGCTGTAGTAGCCGCCGCCGTCATCGGGGTCGTCCGGCGGTTCGTACGTGACAACCTGCTCGGGCATCGGCTCCGGGACGAACGGGTCGCGCCTCTCGTGCGGGGACATCTCGGTGAGGCGCGGCTCGGGCAGGCGCATCAGGGCGCCGTCTGACGGGGCGCTGCCGGCCGGGGCGGACCCGACGAGGCGACGCACGAGGTCGCGGACTTCGCGCAGCTCGGCACGAAGCTCGAGCAACGCCCCGTAGACGACCTCGCGCTCCCGGACCTCGTCGGTTGCGCCGCTCGGGGGGCGCGTGACAGCGACCCCCGCGCCGGCCGAGACGCCGCGCAGGAAGGGCCGGATGGCCTCGGCCGACACCGGGCTCTGGCGGACGAGCACGACCGTCTGTTCGGCCACGTTGCGCAGCTCACGGACGTTGCCGGGCCACGAATAGCGCGTGAGCAGGTC
>DASVSE010000003.1:0-3233 GCA_036388235.1 Rubricoccaceae bacterium
CGGAGCTGAGACGGCCGGCGTATCCTCGGTCACTCGCTCGCCTGACGCCTGTGCCCGACCTCGCCGCCGACCCGACCTCGCCGCTCGACGTGCTCGCCATCGCCGCCCATCCCGACGACGTCGAGCTGAGCATCGGCGGAACGATGTGCGTGCTCCAGGAGCAGGGCTACCGGACCGGAATCGTGGACCTCACGCGCGGCGAGCTCGGCACGCGGGGCACGCCCGAGACGCGGGCCGAAGAAGCCGCGGCGGCCGCCGAGGTTCTCGGCCTCGCGTTCCGCCGCAACCTCGGCCTGCCCGATGGGGACATCCGAAACACAAAGGCGGCGCAGCGTCCCATCGTGCAGGCCGTTCGGGCGACGCGGCCCCGAATCGTGCTCGTGAATGCACCCGAAGACCGCCACCCGGACCACGGCGATGCGGCGCGCCTGGCGACCGACGCGCTCTTTGCGAGTGGTCTGGCGCGTTTGGAAACCGTCGGGTCTGACGGAGCGCCCCAGGCGCCGTGGCGCCCGAGCCACGTCCTGCACTACATGAACACGCTGGAGTTCGAGCCGACGTTCGTCGTGGACGTGACGGCCGTCTGGGAGCGGCGCCTCGCCGCGCTCCACGCGTTCGGCACCCAGTTCGGGGCGGCCGACGGGGGCCCCGAGACGTTTATCTCGACGCCCGCCTTTTTGCAGTTTGTCGAAGCGCGCGCGCGCAGCTTCGGCTACCGCATCGGCGCGACGTACGGCGAGCCGCTGCTGTACCGCCACGGCCCGATCGGCATCGACGACCTCGTGCAGACCCTCGGCCGCGAGCGGGCCGTGCGGTAGCAGGCGACCCGCAGGCCCGGGCGCTACGAGTCGAACGCGTACGCCATGAGGTCCGCCGTGGACGTGAACGGCTGGCCGTCCGGGACCGAGACGGCACCGACGGCGCGCAGGACCGCCTCGGCTTCGGGCCCGAGCGTGCTCCGAAGGTGCGCCTGGAGGCTCGCGAACAGCGCCGCCGCACCTTCAGCACCGACGCCCGGAAGGGCGACGACCGCGCGTCGCCGGGGAAGGTCCACGAGCAGCCGGTCGACGGGTCGCAGGCCACGGCGCAGGCCGTCGGCGACGGCAAAGAAGTGCGCGCCCTCGGGCGCTGCGGCCTCCATCCGAACGGCAACGACGAGGAATGGCGTGCCGCCGTCGCGCGCCGCGAACGCGGCGTCGAGCGTCTCGCGCATCTCAGCCGCCGGGTTCGCAGTCGGGCTGGCCGGTGGTGGGACGGCCGGGGGAGCGAAGGGCGGTGCGAAACCTGCCGGCGGATCAAACCCTGCCGGTGACGGCGGGAACGGAAAGGCCGATTCAGCCGGCGGAATGTGTCCGACGACGCCGCTGGCGCCCGAATCGACGAGGTAGCCCTGCTCGAACATCTGCACGGTCGGGTCCTGCCCGAACGTGTCTCCGGCGGGTTCGAGAAGCGAGGGGTCGGCGGGGGGCGGCGGCGCGATGCGCGTCTCGGGAATGGCTCGCGGTACTGCCGTGGGTGGCGCCTCGGTCGTGGGCGGGAGAGCCGATGTGAGCGCCGGGGGCGGGGCGGGAGAGGGCGCAAACGACTCGGCGGGTGCAGAGGAGTCCCCGCCGGCCGGTGCAGCCGGCGCTTCCGCTGCAGGAGCGGGCACTTCGGGACTCGGCGTTTCGAAAGCGGGCTCGGCGGCGGGCGGCTCGGAGACCGCCGCCTCGGGTGCCGGTGCGGCCGCAGCGTCGCGGCGGGCAAGGTCCAGGCGCCGCGTCTCGCCGTCGACGACGAGCGTCACGGTTGCGTCGACGGCCTCTCGGACGAGCGCAATGAGGTGTTCGGACGCTTCGTTGGCCGGCTCGCCGAGCCCGACGAGGAGCGTTACACCGGCGTCGCGGAGCGTGCTGACGAGCGTCCCGAGGGCCGCGCGAAAGCGGTCGAACGAGTCGAACTGAACGAGTGGGGTAAAATCCTCCATGACGACGCGCGCCGGGCGCTCACTGGCGATGAGTGCCGTGAGGTCGCGGTAGGCCGCGTCGAGGCCATCGCTGCCCCGAGCCGCAAGGTCGGCCGCCGACGGCGTTCGCAGCAGGCGCAGACGGCCCGTCGCGTGCAGCGCCCGGATGTCGACGCCCGACGGCGCGCCCGCCGCGGCGAGTTCGTCGGGCGAGCGCGGGGAGATGAGCAACGTCGTTCCGCCGGCCGTGACGGTCGCGGCGGCACAGGAGAGCGCGAGGGCGGACCGCCCGGCGCTCGCGCGGCCGATGAGCAGGTACGCGCCGCCGTCGGCGAGACCACCCCAGCGGGCGTCGACGGTGGGCAGGCCAGAGGGCGAAAGGGGGGCGGACATGGCGCGGGTGAAGGATCCGAGAGCGGGAGGCAAACGGTATGCCACCGCGCCACATGGCGCGGGGACGCTGGAGGCGTGCCTTCTACCCACGTCTGCGCCTCCGGAGCCCGGGCCGCCGGGGCGTTCCTACTTTGCCCCTGTCGTTCCGACCCACCCTCTCCGCCCGATGGACTCCGACCTCGCCTCGATTCAGGACGTTCGCGACGCCCTTACGGCCGCCCACGCCGCGCAGAAACGCTACGCCACGTTCCCGCAGGAGCACGTGGACCGCATCGTCGCGGCGATGGTCGAGGCCGGCGCGGCTGCGGCCGAGCGTCTCGGGCAGATGGCCTGCGACGAGACCGGCTTTGGCCGGCCCGAGTCCAAGATGCAGAAAAACCTCTTCGCGACGCGCACGCTCGCCGCGCGGATGGAGGGCATGAGAACGGCCGGCATCATCCGCAAGACCGCGACCGTCTGGGTGGTCGCGACGCCGATGGGCGTCGTCGCAGCGCTCGTGCCGAGCACGAACCCGACCGCGACGGCGCTCTACAAGTCCATCCTCGCGGCCAAGGCGCGGTGCGCGATCGTGATGAGCCCGCACCCCCGCGCGGCCAAGTGCACGGCCGAGGCGACGCGTGTTGTTGCTGAGGCGGCGGTTGCCGCAGGCGCGCCCGAGGGCCTGTTTCACTGCCTCACACGCGTCACGCTCGCCGCGACGGACGCCCTCATGGAGCACCCGCTCACAAGCGTCATCCTCGCGACCGGCGGCGGGCCGATGGTCCGCGCGGCCTACTCGAAGGGAAAGCCGGCCTATGGCGTCGGCTCGGGGAACGTCCCGGTCTTTGTGGACCGCTCGGCCAACCTGCCCAAGGCTGCAGCCGACATTCTCGCCGGGACGTCGTTCGACTGGGGC
>DASVSE010000004.1:0-11506 GCA_036388235.1 Rubricoccaceae bacterium
CCGGTGCGAGCGTGAGGCTCGTGCCGGTCGTGTTGACCGTGAACGGCGCGCCCGAGCCCGTGATCGACGTGATCGTCGTCGCCGCGGTGCCGTTGTTCGTCAGCGTCACCGTGCGCGGCGTGCTCGTCTGGCCGGTCGAGACCGTGCCGAAAGCGATCGACGTGGCCGATGCCGAGAGCGTCGGGCCGGTCGGCGTGCCCGCCGTGCCGTTGACGATGAACGGAAGCGCAACCGTGATCGTGCCGGGGTTGGCAACCGTGCCGTCGCCACCGTCGAGGAGGGTCGCCCACGCGCCGTTGATGAACTGAATCGCGTTCCCAGCGGGCGGCGTCGCGTCGTTGGTCGTCACCGGCGGGGTCCAGGGGCCCGAGGCAATCGTGCCCGTCGTGCCCCACTGCACCCAGTAGGTGCCGGGCGCGAGAACCGTGTTGAGCGTCGCCGTGTTGCGGTAGATCGGGCGCGTGGCGTTGGTCAGCGTCGTCGAGGTCACGCGGTAGGTACCCGTGAAGACGCTCGATGCGAGACGGTTCGTCGTCAGGTCGCCGAAGACGACCGTGCTGCCGGCCTCGCCGGGGCGCCCGTTCCAGATCTGGACGAAGAGGCCCGTGATGGACGACGTCGTCGCGTTGCCGCCCGTCTGGTACGTGAAGAACTGCATGTCCGACAGCGTCCATCCACCTGCGGGGACGACGAAGTCGTCCGCAACGTAGACCGGCGCCGCAGCGTTGTGACCGAAGCCGAAGTTGGTCGAGCCGTAGGCGCCGATCGAGCTCGTGTTGCCACCGCCAGCGCCGTTGCCGGTGCCGGTCTGGAACGGGCCGTTGTCGTAGAGGAGCGCCAGGCTCTGTGCCTCGTCGGACACAGACCCGCGGTCAATCTTGTCGGACGACGTCGAGCCCGGCTGGGCGAGGTCCGCAGACTGAGCAAGCGACGGGCCAGTGCAGAGCACGAGGGCCATCGCGAAAAGAAGCAACCGTTGCATGGGAGAGAGAGAGGGCCGCCTACCGGCATGCAGCAGACAGCGGAATGGTGGAAGCGGAGTGCTTCCTCAAGCATGCCCAATCTAGAAGCGTTCGAGACGAACGGGAGGAGAGAAAGAGAAAATCACGGGCGCCGTCCGTTCAGTTGCCGACCGTACTCTCACGCCATGACGTTTCTGAATCCCTTCCTGCTCGCCGGACTCGCCGCAGTTGCGATTCCGGTGATCGTGCACCTGTTCCACTTCCGCCGTCCGCGCCGGCTTGACCTCCCGACGCTCCGCTTTCTCCGAGCGGTCGAGGCGACGGCCGTGCGCCGAATGCGCCTGCGGCAGTGGCTGCTGCTCGCCCTCCGCGTCGCAGCGGTCGCGTTGCTCGCCCTCGCCTTCGCCCGCCCGACCCGGACGGCCGATGCCGACGGGCTTTTCGCGGACCGAGGCGCGCGCAGCCTGGCTGTCGTGGTCGACAACAGCCGCTCGATGACGCTCCGCGACGCCGACGGAGCGCTGCTGGACCAGGCCCGGCAAATCGCCGAAGCCGTGATCGAGGCGACCGGCCCGGGCGACGAGCGCACGGTCCTCCCAACGGCTGCCCCGCCCGATGTCCAGCCGGTCCCCTTCACCTCATCCGGCCCTGCCCTCGACGTGCTCGCGGCGCTACAGCCGGCGCCCCGCGCCTCGGCCTTGACGGCTGCGATTGCGCGGGCGGGCAGCGGGCTATCCGCAGCCGTCCATCCGCGGCGCGAGATCGTCGTCGTCAGCGACCTCCAGGCGTCGACGTTCACCGACTCCGCCCGCGTCGACCTTCCGCCGGACGTTTCGCTCGTGTTGATGCCACTCGCCGCGCGGGCAGAGCCCAACACGGCTGTGACGGCGGTCCGCGTCGCGAGCACGGTCGTGGCGCCGGGCCAGCCGGTCCGGATCGAAGCGACGGTCGCGCGCTTCGGCGGCCGCGCGGGGCGGGTCGCCGCGACGCTGTCACTCGGCGGGACGCGCGTCGCCGAAGCCTCGGTCCAGGCCATCCCCGGGCGCCCGGCGACCGTGGTATTTACCGCCACGCCCCGTGCGGGTGGCTGGAGCGGGGGCGAGGTTCGGATTGCGCCCGTCGCGGGCGAGAGCGCCGTGTGGGACGACGCGCGGGTGTTCGCCCTCCACGTGCCCCCGCCGCCGCGCGTTCTGGTCGTCCGCGGCGATGGCGCCCGGGCGGACCGCCTGCTGCTCGCCCTCGGGGTCGCCGCCGAGTCGGGCGGGCTAGCCCTGACGGAGACGGCCGAAGGCGCACTGGGCGGGACCGACCTGAGCCGGACAGACGTCGTCGTTCTCGTCGGGCCGACGGGGGGATCGGCAGGCGCATCGGCCCGCCTGGCCGCGTTCGTGCAGCGGGGGGGAGGCGTCCTCGCCTTCCCCGGGGACGCGCCCGAGGCGCTCAACTCCACGCTTGCGGCGCTCGGTGGCGGGCGCATCGCTGGGACCGTCGGCACGCGGGGCGGGCCGAGCATCGGCGGCCTCGCCTCGACGGACCTCCGCCACCCGATTTTCGCCGGCCTCTTCGACACGCCGACGCCGACGGTCGAAAGCCCGGACGTGCGGCTCGCCGCCCGCTACACGCCGGGGCGGGGCGACGAGCAAACCGTGATGCAGCTCTCGGCCGGCCCGCCCCTGCTCCACGAGATCCGCCGCGGCGCAGGACGGACGCTCCTGTTCGGCGTCGCCGCCGACCCGGCCTGGAGCGACCTGACCGAGCGCAGCCTCTTCGTGCCGCTCGTCGTGCGGTCGGTCGCGTACCTCGCGTCGGGTGCCGCCCTCGGCGATGCGGCCGCGCCCGACGGCGTCCGGTCGGTCCGCGTCGAGACGGACGCGAGCGGCCTACTCCGCCTCGTCGGGCCTGGAGATCGGGTCGTGGCGGCCGAGCAGCGGGCCGTCGCCGGAGGCGTGGTGCTGAGCCTCGACGCCGCGACGGAGACGGGCTTGTACCGCGTGATGCAGGGCGAACGCCTGCTCCGGACGGTCGCCGTCAACGAGGCGGCCCGCGAGTCGGACCCGGCGCTGCTGGACCCGGACGAGGCCGCGCGGCGCCTCGAAGCCCTGACAGGCCGGCCCGTGCGGCTCGTCGAGGCGCGCGGCGGGGCCGGACTCGCCGCCGCATCCGGCACGGGCACGCCGCTGTGGACGTGGGCGCTCGCGCTCGCGCTCATCGCGCTCGTCGCCGAGACGGCGGTCGCCTCGCGGCGGCGAACCGACGGCGTATAGCCGACAGACGCCGGCTCGGGCAAGTCCCTACACGGCGTCAGCGAACGCCCGGGGCACCGCCGCCGTGCAACAGCGCCCCGTCTCGGGCGTTACTTCTGATCCCAGATTCCGCCCAATCGCTTGAACGAAACGAACGCCGGCCGCCGCGAAATCGCCCTCATCATCGGCGTCCACACGCCGGACCAGCCCGAGGAGGACTTTCGCGAGTCGCTCGACGAACTCGCACTCCTGACCGACACGGCCGGCGCCGACGTGGCGGGCCGCGTCGTGCAGAACCTGCCGCGCATTCAATCCTCGACCTATGTCGGATCGGGGAAGGTCAAGGAGATTGCGGCGGCCGTCGAGAAGTACGGCGCGGACCTGCTCGTCGTCAACGACGACCTCTCGACCGTCCAGACGCGCAACCTCAACAAGGAGCTGCAGGTCGAGAAGATCAACCTCAAGATCGTCGACCGGTCCGGCCTCATCCTGGACATTTTTGCCCGTCGGGCGCGCTCCAGCCAGGCGCGCGCTCAGGTCGAGCTCGCCCAGCTGGAATACCTCCGCAGCCGCCTCACGCGGGCGTGGACGCACCTTGAGCGCCAGAAGGGCGGGATCGGGATGCGTGGGCCGGGCGAAACGCAGATCGAGACCGACCGCCGGATGATCGGCAAGCGGATCTCGGTCCTCAAGGAGCACCTCCAGAAGGTGGATCAGCAGCGGACGACCCAGCGCAAGAGCCGCACGGACCAGACGCGCGTCGCGCTCGTCGGCTACACCAACGCCGGCAAGAGCACGCTGATGAACACGATGTCGGACGCGGGCGTGCTCGCCGAAGACCGCCTGTTCGCGACGCTCGACGCAACGACGCGCCAGATCGCGCTCGCCCCGAACAAGCCCGTCCTGCTCGCCGACACGGTCGGCTTTATCCGCAAGCTGCCCCACGCGCTCGTCGAGAGCTTCAAGAGCACACTGGACGAGGTCCGCGAAGCGGACGTCCTGCTGCACGTCGTCGACATCACGCATCGGGCGTTCGAGGACCACGTCGCGGTCGTGCGCGAGACGCTCGCCGAACTCGGCGCCAGCGACAAGCCGACGCTGATGGTCTACAACAAGGTTGACGCGCTCGACGACCCGGGCGTCATCGACGCGCTCACGGCGGAGGCCGAAGCCGCCGGGCAGCCGGCCGTCTTCGTCTCGGCCGCGCGCGGCATCGGGCTCGACCGGCTCCGCGAGACGACGCTCGGCCTCGTCGAGGCGGACTACTCGGACCACACGGCCCTTCTGCCGATGTCGGAGGCCAAGTCGCGGGCGTACCTCCACTCGGTCGCCGAAATCCTCGCCGAGGACGCCGGGCTCGCCACAGACGCCTTCAACGACGCGGCTCCGGTCGTGCCCGTCTTCCGGGTCCGTTACCGCGCCTCGGCCAAGAACGCGCCGGATCTCGACCGCATGCTGGGACGCTTTGATGCGCTCCGCTGGGCCGAGCCAGACCCGGCGTCGGAGCCGTCGGGCGACGGAGCCGACGCCAGCCAAGAGGCAGCGCCTGAGACCGTGCCGGAGGCCGATTCCGGCCGCTGACGCCGCGCCCGGCCCGACGCATCCGGCGAACGGTCGCCCGGGTGGCTGAACGGTCTAAACGCGCGCCCCGGCGGTGCACGACGGAACGCCGTTTGCCCGTCTACCATTCGACGCTGCCGCTAGCTTCGGATCCACCCTGTCGTCCCCCCGAGCCATGACGATTGCCACGCTTCTCGCTCCGATCGAGCCGCTCTCGACGGACGACACTGTCGCCGATGCGCTGGAGCATCTCGCGGACGAACACGTCTCGCACCTGCCCGTCGTCTCGGTCGGGGGCGCGCTCGACGCGCTGGTGAGCGACACGGCGCTGCGGATGCACGCGGCCGAGACCCCGGTCGGGACGCTCGTCGTCGGGCCACCGATCTCAGCACTTCCTGAGACGCACGTCTTCGACGCGGCGCACCTCATGCGGACGCACGCGCTGAGCGTGCTGCCCGTGACCGACGCCACGGGAAAGTATGTCGGCCTGACCGTCCGGCAGGACGTGTTCGCGCAGCTTGCCCACATGCTCGCGACCGAGGAACCGGGCGCGATCGTCGTCCTCGACGCTGACCGCCGCGACTTCTCGCTCGGGCAGGTCGCGCAGCTTATCGAGCAGAACGGCGTCCGCATCCTGTCCGTCTCGACCGAAGACGACCCGGGCGCCGGGCGTGTCCGTGTGACGCTAAAGCTCAACGTCAGCGACACGTCGCGCGTGCGCCACATCATGGAGCACTACGACTACCGCGTGACGGCCGTCTTCGACGAGTTGCAGGACGACCTCGAAGACCGCGCGGCGGCGTTCTTGCGCTACCTGGAGGTCTGACGGTGGGCGTACGGACGGAGCCCGCTCCCGCGTTCTCGCTGTCCCCCCGCACCGATCATGATCGCCTCTCAGGCTTTCCACGCGCTCGCCCTCATTGCTGCTGCCCGGACGGCGGCGCATGCCGCGCGGCAGGTCGCCGACCGCCGCGCCGGCTTCGATGCGTCTGAGCAGCAAGACGCTGGTCCTGCCGGGATGCTGCTCGCTGCCGCGGTTCGCAGTCTCTCGGTCTTGCTCGTCCGCCTGCGTGTCCGCCTCGCTGCGGTCGAGCCGTCGGACCCGACGGCCGCGCTCGTTCAGGCCTTTGAAGGCCGCTTGGTGCTAGATGATGTGGCGCGCGAGGCCCGGCGGGCTCACCAGGCGCTATTGAGCCTGTACCCGACCGTCGCGGCCGACACCATCGAGGAGGCGCGTCGCCTCGCCCTCGATGCCGAGGCGCTCGCCACAGCCGACGTTGACCGCTCTCCCGGCGCGGCCGTGCTCACTGCCGATCTGGCGGCGTGGCTGGATCGCTTCGAGACGGCCGAGTAGAGGTCTGGACTGGAAGGCGTCGGGGCGCCCGCGAGCCAACAATCGGCCGTCTCGGGCGTTCTATCAGGGTCCCGAAAATGCCGTTGCGGCCGTAGTTTGCACGGTCCGACTGGCCCCGACCCCCGACCCCGATTTGATGCCCGACTCGACGCTCCCCGACGGCCTTCCCGACGACACCCTCGCCCCGCTCGGGGCTACGAGCCTGCCCGACACGCTCGGCGACGGCGCGCCCGCCGAGGCAGCACCTAATGGCCGCGGCGACTACGGCGCCTCGAACATTCAGGTCCTCGAAGGCCTTGAGGCGGTTCGAAAGCGCCCCGCGATGTACATCGGCGATGTCGGCGTGCGTGGGCTGCACCACCTCGTGTATGAGGTCGTGGACAACTCGATCGACGAGGCGCTCGCGGGCTACTGCTCCAACATCGCCGTCGTGATCCACGAGGACAACTCGGTGTCCGTCACCGACGACGGCCGCGGCATCCCGGTCGAGATGCACGTCGGCGAGGGCAAGCCCGCCGTCGAGGTCGTCATGACGGTCCTGCACGCCGGCGGCAAGTTCGATAAGGACACCTACAAGGTCTCCGGCGGCCTCCACGGCGTCGGCGTGAGCTGCGTCAACGCCCTCTCGACGCGCCTCGCCGTCGAGGTCCGCCGCGACGGTGGCGTGCACCAGATGGCCTTCGCCTGCGGCGACACGGTCGAGCCACTCGTGCGCGTCCGCGACATGGGCCCCGACGAGATCCGCGGCACGACGGTCCGCTTCCACCCCGACGCCTCGATCTTTACCGAGACCGTCTACCGCTTCGACACGCTCGCCTCGCGCATGCGCGAGCTCGCGTTCCTCAACCGCGGCATCACGATCACGCTCGAAGACCGCCGCGAGGAAGACGCCGCTCTGCGTACCGAGACGTACCACTCGGAGGGCGGCCTGGCCGAGTTCGTGGCCTACCTCGACGAGACCCGCGAGTCGCTCTTCGAGGGCTCGATCGACGTCGAGGACGAGACCGGCGACGTGCCCGTCGCGCTGTCGATGCGCTACAACACGGGCTACCAGGAGAACGTGCTGTCGTTCGTCAACAACATCAACACGCACGAGGGCGGCACGCACGTCTCGGGCTTCCGCCGCGCGCTCACACGCACGCTCAAGGCGTACGCGGACGGCTCGGGTCTGCTCAAGAACGCCAAGGTCGAGCTCTCGGGCGAGGACTTCCGCGAGGGCCTCACAGCCGTCCTGAGCGTCAAGGTGCAGGAGCCGCAGTTCGAGGGCCAGACCAAGACCAAGCTCGGCAACGGCGATGTCGCTGGGACCGTCGAGAGCCTCGTTGCCACCCGTTTACAGGAGTGGCTGGACGACCACCCGAAGGAGGCCAAGATCGTCGTCAACAAGGTCATTCTGAGCGCTCAGGCGCGGACGGCCGCCCGCCGCGCGCGCGAGCTCGTGCAGCGCAAGTCCGCCTTCGGCGGCGGTGGCCTCCCGGGCAAGCTCGCCGACTGCGCGAGCAAGGACGCGACCGAGTCCGAGCTGTACCTCGTCGAGGGCGACTCGGCCGGCGGCTCGGCGAAACAGGCCCGCGACCGCCACTTCCAGGCGATCCTCCCGCTCCGGGGGAAGATCCTCAACGTCGAAAAGGCGCGGCTGGAGCGCATCCTCGAGAACGAGGAGATCAAGAACATCGTGATCGCGCTCGGCGTCGGCCTCTCGGGCAACCCGGACGACTTCGACGCGTCGCGGCTGCGCTACCACAAAGTCGTCCTGATGACAGACGCCGACGTGGACGGCGCGCACATCCGGACGCTCCTGCTGACGTTCATCTACCGTCACCTGCGGCCGCTCCTCGAGTCGGGCTACATCTACATCGCCCTCCCGCCGCTCTACCGCGCCAAAAAGGGCGCCCACGAGATCTACGCGTGGAACGACGAGCAGCTTCAGGCGGCCATCCTCGAAGTCGGCAACGGCTCCAACCGCGGCGTCGGCGTGCAGCGCTACAAGGGGCTCGGTGAGATGAACCCCGAGCAGCTTTGGTCTACGACGATGAACCCGGACCACCGCATGCTCCAGCAGGTCACGATTGACGACGCCGCAGCGGCCGACCGGACCTTCTCGACGCTCATGGGCGACGCTGTCGAGCCACGGCGCAAGTTTATCGAGCGCAACGCCAAGTACGCCACCATCGACACGTAGGGCCGTAGGCTGGTCACTGGAGCAGGCGAACGCCCGCCTCCGGTGGCCAGTCCATTCCCCGTGAGGCCCTGACCTGCCCATGCTCACCGCAACGTGCCGTCCGTGACGCCCGACCTGTCCATCGTCGTGCCCGTCTATGACGAGGCCGAGAGCCTGCCCGAGCTCGCCGACCGCATCCGCAGCGCCATGGGGGTGGGAGGCCTCACCTTCGAGGTCTGGCTCGTCGACGACGGCTCGCGCGACGACTCGTGGAGCGTCATCGAGCGGTTACACACCGAAGACGGGCGCTTCCGCGGCGTTCGCTTCCGGCGCAACTATGGCAAAAGCGCGGCCCTCGCCGCGGGTTTCGCGCGAACGACCGGGCGCTGTGTCGCGACGTTGGACGCAGACCTCCAGGATGACCCGGACGAGTTGCCCGCCATGGTCGCGAAGCTCGACGCTGGGGCTGACCTCGTGTCGGGCTGGAAGCAGACCCGGAACGACCCCCTCGAAAAGACCATCCCGAGCCGCTTTTTCAACGGCGTCACCCGGTGGATGTCTGGCATTCCGCTGCACGACTTTAACTCGGGCATCAAAGCGTACCGTGCCGAGGTCGTCAAGAGCGTTCGCGTGTACGGCGAGCTTCACCGCTACATCCCGCTGCTGGCCAAGTGGGAGGGATACGACCGCATCGAGGAGCAGGTCGTCCAGCACCATGCTCGCAAGTACGGGCAGACCAAATTCGGGCTCGAGCGCTACCTGCGGGGCTTTCTGGACCTCATCACGGTCGTCTTCCTCACGCGCTTCGCGCGCCGACCAATGGTCTTCTTCGGGGGTCTGGGGACGATTTCATTTGTGTTCGGCTTTGCCGTGCTGCTCTACCTCAGCGTTGCAAAGCTTTTTTACGGCGAGCCCATCGGCGACCGCCCGTTGCTGACCCTCGGCGTGACGGCCCTCCTGCTTGGCTCGCAGTCATTTCTCGCGGGCCTGCTCGGCGAGATGATCGTCCGGCCCGAGATGGAGGACGTGCGGCGTTACGAGGTCCGGGACGAAACGCTCCCGGGCCTCATCGTCGCTGGACCTGTGTACACGGTCGAAACCGCGACCACGTAAACGTTCTACCGCGTGCCGAGGCGATCAGCAGAGCGGACCTAAAATCCGCCTTCGAACGCTTCCAGGGGTGGGGGCTCGTCCGGGAAGGCCCCATCACCGCCGGGCGATGTCAGCCCCTCGGGCGCAAACTCGTCCCAGACCGCCTCGACGCCTTCGATGAGTTCACGGATGTCGGCCGCGGTGTGATCGGCCGAGACGCTGAGACGGAAGCGCTGCTCGGACGTCGCGACGGCGGGGTACTCCACGTGGTTGACGAACAAACCCCGGCGGTGAAACGCGTGCGCTGCGGCCCGAATGTCCATGCCGAGGGGCACCTTGAGTGCCACAATCGCCGAGTCGTCCTGCGGGACAACGTGCCCGAGCGCCCGGACGCCGGCCGTGAGCTGAGCCGCGTTGCTCATCAGCGCCCGATGGCGCTCGGGCTCGGACTCCAACAGATCTAGGCCCGCCAGCACGGCGGCGAGCGTCGGCGGGGGGAGGGAGGCGCTGAAAAAGTAGCTGCGCGAGAAAAAGCGCAGGTAGGTCGCGACCTCGTGGCTGCACGCGACGAAGCCCCCCGAGACGGCAAACGCCTTCGAGAACGTCCCCACGACGACGTCAATGTCTTTCTCGACGCCGTATTTCACGGCCGAGCCGCGCCCGCCGGGGCCGGCGACGCCCGTTCCATGGGCATCGTCGAGCACAACGACCGCACCCCGTTTCTTCGCGAGCGGTACGATCAGGTCCAGCGGGGCCGGGTCGCCTTCCATCGAATACACGCCTTCAATGGCGACGATGGCATCACCGGGGCCGTCGGGGTGCGCAGCGAGGGCAGCGGCGAGCGCGGCGACATCGTTGTGCGGAAACGGCCGCGAGACCACGCCACCGAGCTTCATCCCATCGAGAAAGCAAGCGTGATTATCCGCGTCGTAGTAGACCACGTCGCGGCGCGACGGGAGCGCGCTCATGACGCCGAGGCCGGCTGCGTAGCCGCTGCCGTAGAGCAGGGCCTCCTCCTGATGCTCGTAGGCCGCGAGGCGCTCCTCGAGTTCGCGATGGAGCCGAGTGTAGCCGTTGAGCAGCGGCGGACCGCCGACGCCTGCCCCATGCTCCTTCACCGCCTGGCGCACGCGCTCGATCACGACCGGGTGGGTCGCGAACCCGAGGTAGTTGTTCGCCCCGAACATCAGCATCGTCCGCACGTCGCCGTGGTGGTCGCGAACAATCGCCTCGCGTCCAGGCGGGCTCAGGATCTCCCGCTGCTGGAGGCCGTCTGTGCGCGTCTCGCGCAACGATGCCATCATCCGGTGCACGACGCCTGCACGTTCTCGGCCACTCAACCTCGTGCTCATCCGGACCATATCGCGGATCGTAATCGGCGCGTCATTGGCCGGCTGCCCGGGGAGAGATGGATTCATCAGGCGTGAGGGAGAGGGCTGGTAGACTACCCCACTCGGGGGTCCATGTGTATTAACAACGGGGGTCAACGGCGGATGACAAGCGAGAACGTGGTGCGCGATGCCGCATCGGGCGAGCCGGCGAAAACGGTCGTCCGTCCGACGCGCAGGTCGATGCGAGCGAGTGCGGCGCCAGATGGGCCGAGGTGGCTGGCAACAAGGGCCAACACGCCTGCTGTCCGCAGCTCGACGGACCGCGTCAGGACCGAGCGGAAGCCGCCCCCATCGAATGTGCCCCACGAAAGCGAGAGCGTTTCGGCGAGGCCGAGACGGAGACCACGACGGCCGGTCGTGATTTGGTTTCCCGTTCCGGCAAGGGCGTCCGCAAGGTCGACGCCGGCCGTCAGGGGCGCATAGCTCACGCGCCCGACCGTCTCACTCGGGCGGGCGAGGCGGCGCTCCGCTGCGCATGCGCCTTCGACCTCGACCGCGCGCAGCATGCGGCCCCCGAGGGGCACGTCGAGGCCCGCGCGGGCGCTCCACCCGAGCGCGCCGGTTCGCGGAAGGGGCTGTCCTGCAAAGCCAGAGTACTTCACCGTCCCGCCGATGTGGGTCTGGGCATAGCCTGCCGACACGTCGAGCGCAGGCGTGAGCGGGCCGAGGCGGGGCTGTCCGGTGAGACGGGCGACATCAGCGGAAATGAGGGCACCCAGGTCGGCGGTCATCCCACGCAGGTG
>DASVSE010000005.1:0-5297 GCA_036388235.1 Rubricoccaceae bacterium
ATCGCCTTCGAGGTCGGCGCCGACATCAGCCGGGTGACGGCCTCGGCCCGCGTGAGCGACAACACGGTTGCCCTCGCCCTCTACGACCCTGCAGGAAACCGGTACGGCTCCGCGATCTCCCTTCCCCAGCTCGGCGAGAGCATCGCCGTGAGCGCGTCGGGCATGCCCGGCACATGGCGGCTGACCGTTCGTGGCGTCGGCAACGTTTCGGGCGTCTCGACGGACCCGCTCGGCCTCACCAATGGCGTGTCCCTCCCGGGCACCATCACCGGCACGCTGACCTTCCAGCGGACGTCGGGCTTCCAGGGACTCTCGGACGTCCGGGACCACCTCGCCGAGTCTGACATCCAGTACGCCGTCGCGCACCGTCTGATGGACGGGTACTCGGACGGCACCTTCCGGCCGACCCGGAACCTCTCGCGGATCGAACTGGCGGATTACCTCACGATGGGGGCTGGCGTCCGTCAGTACTTCAAGACGGGCCGCTCGCTCGCTTTCTCTGATGTATCGGGAGCGCAGGCCGCGTTCGCCGAGGCGGCCGCGGCCCGTGGCGCGGCCCTCCGCAATGGAAACCAGACCCAGAACGGGCTCATCCGCACGACGGGAGGCCAGTTCAGCCCCAACGGGAACGTGACGCGGGCGGACCTCGCCTATGCGTTCGTCCAGGCGCTCGGGCTCCAAGGCCAGGCCGCAGGTTACACGGGCGAAGTCAGCGTGGCCGTGGACGGCCAGCGGATCGCGGTCCAGGACGCGGCGCAGATCCCGGCCGGGCTTCGGGGCTACGTCCAGGCCGCACTCGACCTCGGCATTATCAACGCCCGGTTCGTCCTCCAGCAGGGGCCGTTCGACCTCCGGCCCACGCTCAAGGCGTACTTCGATCCCACGATGGCGATCAAGCGGGCCGACTACGCGGTCTACGCCGGACGCTTCTTCGACGGGTACTTCAACGGGTTCGCGCTCCCGGGCGAGGCAGCCAAGACGGGCTCGGCCCTCGCCGGCACCGCCCCCGCCGCCGGGACCGCGACCGAGCTCACGCTGGGACAGAACGTCCCGAACCCGTTCGCCGGTAGCACGGCGATCGAGTTCGCCCTGAGCGCTCCGGCCGAGGTGACCCTCGCGGTCTACGACGTGACCGGCCGCGAGGTGGCTCGTCTGGCCGACGGCCCGATGGAGGCGGGCTCCCACCGCGTGATGTGGGACGCGAATGGACTCGCAAGCGGCCTGTACCTCTACCGGATCCAGGCCGGGAGCGAGGTCCAGACGCGCCGGATGGTCGTCGCTCGCTGATCGACGCGACACGAGGGGAGCCCAAGGCTGACGCGTTGGGCTCCCCCGCCTTTCCCTTCTCTCTGGCTTTTCTCTGCCCCTATGTCCTTCCATACGTCTGCCCGGGGCCTTCGCTGGTTCCTGCTCCTGCTTCTCCTCGGGCCACTGGCCTTGTTGGCCACTGGCGCCGCTGCCCAGAGCGTGCGGGTCGGTTCGAGCCTCGTCTCGGCCCTCAACGTGGCGCGCCCGCTGGACCGCCTCCAGGTCATCGTGACGTTCGAGGGCGACGGCCCGCTCGACGCGTCCCAGATTGGCCTGCTCAACCGGCTCGGCCTCGGGGGGGTGTACTTCCGCAACCTCCCCATCGCAGGCGTCCTGGCGACGCCTGCCCAGGTTCGCGCCCTCGCGACGTCGGCGGGCGTCCGCTCGGTCTGGCACAACGACCGGCTGGAGTATGACAACGACTACGCGACCGCCATCACCGGCGTGGACCGGCTCCGCACCGATCCCGCGCTCCGGACGTCGCTCGGACTCCCGTTCTCGGGCCGAGGTGTCGGCGTGCTCGTCAACGACTCCGGCGTCGACGGCCTTCACCGGGACCTCCAGTACCCGAACCACGTCGTCCAGAACGTCCTCGCGCAGACGAACCTCCGCGCCCAGGACGCGATGCTACCCGTCACCTACGTCGAGAACGTGGCGAACACGGACATCGGGGCGGGTCACGGGACCCACGTCGCCGGCATCATCGGCGGGACGGGCGCTCAGAGCGGCGGCCGCTACGAAGGCGTCGCGCCGGGCGCCAGCATCGTCGGGTACGGCTCCGGCGCCGCGCTCTTCATTCTCGACACCATCGGCGGGTTCGACTACGCGCTGACCAACCAGATCCAGTACAACATCCGCGTCATCTCGAACTCGTTCGGCAACACGGGCGATGTCGGGACCGCCTTCGACCCCGCCGACCCCACCAACGTTGCGACGAAGGCGTGCGCCGACCGCGGGATGGTCGTCGTGTTCTCGGCGGGCAACAGCGGGTCGGGCCCGAACACGATCACGGGCAACTTCAAGAAGGCGCCGTGGGTGATCACCGTCGCTGCCGGCGACAGCAACGGGCTCCTCGCCGACTTTTCCTCGCGCGGCAACCCGGCCGGTGGCGACACGTCAGTCGAGGTCGACGGAACGACCTACACCTGGGGCGACCGTCCGACGGTGACGGCGCCAGGGGTCGCCATCGTCTCGGCCCGCGCGTCGACGGGGGACAGTGCCCCGGATACCGCGCTTGAGCCGGCGCACATCCCCTACTACGTCACGCTCGACGGAACGTCGATGGCGTGCCCGCATGTCTCGGGCATCGTCGCCCTCGTGCTGGAAGCGAGCCCGGGGCTCAACGTGTACGAGGTCAAGCGGCTCCTCGAGCAGACGGCGACGAACATGCCCGGCCGCGAGCGCTGGGAAGCGGGCGCCGGGTACGTGAACGCGTATGCAGCGGTTGAGTCGGCCCTCGGTCGGTCTGCCCGGCCGTTCGGATCGACTGTCAACGCGCTCCGCACGTTCAACTCGAATGCCCTTGTCTCGCAGGGGGAGGCCGTCCCGTTCTCGATCGACTACCTGCCCGTCGGAGCCACGGAGGAGGTCACGTTCGAGGTCGGCGCTGACGTCTCCCGCGTGACGGCGCAGGCTCAGGTGAGCGACAACACGGTCGCCCTCGTCCTGTACGATCCGGCCGGAAATCGCTACGGCTCGTCGATCTCGCTCCCCGTCCTCGGTGAGAACATCGCCGCGAGCGCGCCCGGCATGGCCGGGACCTGGCGGCTCACCGTTGGAGGGATCGGCTCGCTCTCGGGCGTCCCGACGGACCCGCTCGGTCTCACCAACGGGACGTCGCTCCCGGGTACGGTCGCCGGCCAGATCCTGATGTCGCGGACCGGCGGCTACACGGGCCTGAGCGACATAGCCGGGCACCCTGCCGCGGCCGACGTTCAGTACGGCGTCTTCCACCGGCTCGTCGACGGATACCCCGACGGGACGTTCCGCCCGAACGCGTCGCTCACCCGAGGCGAGCTCGCGCAGTATCTCACCATGGGCGCCGGCGTCCGCCAGTTCTTCCGCGCCGACCGGACGCTCTCCTTTTCCGATGTGTCGGCGACGCAGAGCCCGTTCGTCGAGGCGGTGACAGTTCGCGGGGCGGCGCTCCGCAACACTGCCCAGAACCAGAACGGGCTCATCCGCACGAACGGCGGCCAGTTCAATGCCGGCGGCCAGGTGAGCCGCGCCGACCTTGCCTATTCATTTGTCCAGGCGCTCGGGTTCCAGGACCGCGTGGCCTCCTACACCGGCGCGGTGACGGTTGCCGTGGACGGTCAGCGGATCGCGGTCCGCGACGCCGACCAGATCCCGGCCGGGCTGCGGGGCTACGTCCAGGCCGCGCTCGACCTCGGCATCATCAACGCCCGCTTCGTCCTCCAGCAGGGTCCGTTCGACCTCCGGCCGACCCTCGTGGCCTTCTTCGACCCGGGCCTGGCGGTAAAGCGCGGCGACTACGCCGTGTTCTCAGGCCGTTTCTTCGACAACTACCTCAACGGGTTCGAGCTTCCCGCCGCGGCGGCGAAGGTCGACGGCGCCCTGGCGGGTTCGTCTGACGCGACGGGCCAGCGCGGTGCCGCGTTTGAGCTGGAGCAGAACTGGCCCAATCCCTCGACCGGCTCGACCACCATCCGCTTCTCGCTCTCGGAGGCAAGCCACGTCCGACTGTCCGTCTACGACATGACCGGGCGCGAGGTAGCCCGGCTCGTGGAGGGGGTTCAGGAGGCAGGTGCCCACGACGTGCGGTGGGACGCTCTGGACGTCGCCGCCGGGGCTTACGTGTACCGCCTCCAGGCGGGAAGCGAGGTTGCCTCGCGCCGAATGGTCCTCGTCCGCTAGCCGACGCTCATCCTGAGAAAAGCGCAGGGCAGAGAGGTGACTCTCTGCCCTGCGCCCATTTGTGCGACCCACCCGCGCCTACCACCCAGGCGTCTTGCTCCAGAACGCCCCGGGAAATGGACTGCGGGCTCCCCGGTCGGATGCGCTCGAAGGGCGATGCTAGGCCCACGACTCGTTGCTTGCAGCTCGGGTGCAAACAGGACTGGGAGCGTGAGAACATTTAGGGGACCGACCACGACAGCGTACCATGTCGCCGTTGGTACGGGCCATACCCCTCGGTCCTTTAACGCTCTCCCGGCGCTTACATGACCACGGAACACCTCGACGTCCTTGTCATCGGCGCCGGACTCTCGGGCGTCGGTGCTGCGTATCACCTTCAGACGCTCTGCCCGGCGATGACCTACGCGGTTTTGGAGGGGCGAGGCGACCTCGGCGGGACGTGGGACCTCTTCCGCTACCCGGGCATCCGGTCGGACTCGGACATGGCCACGTTTGGCTACTCGTTCCGGCCGTGGACAGGAGGAAAGGTCTTCGCCGACGGTCCCTCGATCCACCAGTACATCCGCGAGACGGCGGAGGTATACGGGATCGACCGGAAGATCCGGTTCCAGCACCGGGTCGTGCGGGCAGAGTGGGCATCGTCCGAGGCGCGCTGGACCGTCGACGTTGAGATTGGCCCCGACCGACGCCCGGCCCGGCTGACGTGCGGGTTCCTCTACACGTGTACGGGGTACTACGACTACGACCAGGGACACGCCCCCACGTGGCCTGGAATGGACCGGTTCGGCGGGCAGGTCGTGCACCCGCAGCACTGGCCCGAGGGGCTCGACTACGCCGGGAAGCGCGTCGTCGTGATCGGGAGCGGCGCGACGGCCGTCACGCTCGTCCCGGCCATGGCCGAAACGGCAGCCCACGTCACGATGCTCCAGCGGTCCCCATCGTATGTGGCCGCTCAGCCATCCGAGGATGCGCTCGCAAACCGGCTCCGGCGCCACCTACCGGGCCGGCTCGCCCACGGGGTCACGCGGTGGAAGAACGTGCTCCGGAGCATGCTCTTCTACCAGATCGCGCGTCGCCGGCCAGCCCAGTTCAAGGCGGTCGTCCTGAAGGGG
>DASVSE010000006.1:0-5683 GCA_036388235.1 Rubricoccaceae bacterium
AACGTCCGCACGCGCGCCTGACGGGCGGCAGCGTAGGTCCGCCAGGCGATGGGGGCGTCGTGAGCCGCGTCGCCCTGAGCGACGGCCGGAGCGGCGAAGGAGAGGGCGACGAGGACGGCAGCAGCGAGGCGGAGCATGGCAGCGGGGATGCTGGGGCGGGGGGCCGACACTGCACCAGACTCGCTGGGAGACAAGCTCTAACCCTCTACCAAAAAAGCTTTTCGATCATCCACGGCCCATCAGCCCGGACGACCAAGCCGCCCTGCGTTACTCGCCTGTTCGCTCCTCTGCCCGCGAGAGGTCCACGACGCGCCACATCGCCCACGCGGCGGCCGAGCGAAACGGGCGGTACCGCTCGCCCTCAATGGCGAGCTCGGCGGGTGTCGGGCGAACGGTTGCGCCGGAGAGGATCCGGAAGCCTTCCTGCACGCCGAGGTCCAGCACGGGCCACACGTCGGGGCGCGCGAGCGTGAACATCATCAGCATCTGGGCCGTCCACGGGCCGACGCCGCGGACGGCGACGAGGGCGCGCTCGATCTCGTCGTCGGGCAGGGCGGCGAGAGCGGCGCGGTCGGGCAGACGCCCGTCGAGGGCCCGCTCGGCGATGTCTCGGACGGCGAGGGATTTGGCCCGCGAGAGGCCGCAGGCGCGAAGCGCGTCGTCCGGGGCAGCCGCGAGGGCTGCAAGATTCGGCGTCTCGCCATCGCCGAACGCGGTCAGGACGCGCCCATGGATCGTCGCGGCCGCCTTGCCCGACAGCTGCTGGTACACGACCGACCGGATAAGCGCCGGCGCCGTCTCGTCGGTCCGATCGGGCTCGAAGGGGCCGGAGGCGGCGAAAACCCGCTCGAGGCGCGGATCGGCAGCGACGAGGGCCGCGGCGACGGCCGTAGCGGACAGCGGTGCCGGGGACGAGGCGTCAGACACGGGATCGGGGCGGACAGTGGAGGCGTTGGCCGTGCGAGATTACGAGTCCGACCATCGGCTCCGCCCTTTCACTCCTTCGACGCCATGCATCGCCTCGCCCCGCTCGTCCTCCTCGCCACGCTTGCCGGCTGCACCTTCGAAGGGCGCACCGACGGCGGCTCGCCTCTCCACACCGACAACGGCGCGGAGGCGGCACACCGCGACGCCGTCGACGCCTCTAGCCGCCGGGACGTGGTCGAGCCGCTCGGCGGCACGGCCGGTGCGTCGTCCGCCGGTGCGGACAATGCCGGGACGGCCCTGTCTGGAGGGACGGCCGCGCCCGTCCCGACGCCTCGGCTCGGCACCGTCGCGCAGGGCGACGCGACCCCCGAAGCGGGCGGCATGAACGCCGGCCCGATCCAGACGCCGCCCGGCGCGCCTGGCGCCATCGCCCCGCCGCGCGCCCAGTAGCGCGCCTTCCCATGCCCCGCCTCGCCCTCGCCGCCCTGCTCGCTCTCGCCGCGTGCGCGTCCGACGTCCCGACGCCGGACGCGTCTACGGCATCCCAGCCTGCAGCCGATATGCCGTCCGCGCCGCCGGCGGACGCGCCCGTGCTGACGGTCTACAAGTCACCGACGTGCGGCTGCTGTTCGACCTGGGCGCAGGCGATGGAGCGCGAGGGCTTCCGGGTCGAGACCGTCGACACCAACCGCCTCGCGGCCGTCCGGGACAGTCTCGGGATGCCGGGTGACCTCGCGGCGTGCCACACGGCGACCGTCGGCGGCTACACGGTCGAAGGGCACGTGCCGCCGAGCGCGATCCGGCGCCTGCTCGCCGAGCGGCCCGACGCGCGCGGGATCGCCGTGCCGGGCATGCCCATCGGATCCGTCGGGATGGAGCAGGGCGACGCGCGGATGCCTTACAACGTCCTCCTGATCGGGTCCGACGGCGAGGCGGTGGTCTACGAACACGTCCCTGGCGCCTGAGCGCCGCCTGCTATGTCCGACCTCACTCCCGAGACCCCCAAGCCGCCGTCGCGCGCCGGCTTCACGCTCGACCTCTCATCCGGGACGGCCCCGGCCAAGGCGAAGCGCCCGAAAGGGTTCGTGCCCGTCGTCCAAAAGACGATCAACCTCTCGACGCGGCGGTCCGAGGCGCCACCGCCCGGCCCGGACGCCAGCCCAGACCCAGGCGCCGCGTCCGGCACCTCGCGGCGCTACGACAGCCGCCGCGACGGCCCGCGGCACGACGATGCGCGCGCGGACGGCCCCGTGCGTGGTGAGCCGCCGCGCGAGCGCGAGACGCAGACCGGGAACGCCTCGCCACGCAGCAACGCGCAGCATGGAAGCGCGCGGCGCGGAGGCCCGCCGCCGGACGCTGGCCGCTCGGGAGGGCCGCGCGCCGGCGGCCCGGCGCCGCGGCCGTCGGGCGGGACGAGCCTCGCGGACTTGCTTGACGAGGCGACGCTTGCCCGCCTCCGCGGCGGCGCGTAGCGTAGCCGGGACACGGACGGGCGACCGTTTTGTGGTCAGGTCTTGCAATGCCCGAAGCGCTCCGGATCAGTTCGGGCGGCCATACCGCGTCGTCGGCCACTTCTGGCGCAAGGAGCAGGCCGTGACCGGAATCCCGGCGCGGGCGGGCGCGGTACGCTCCTCTCCCCTGCCCCGTCGCCCGTGATCACGCACACGTCCCGCCTGTCTGTCCCCGTCCCGGCGCCCGAGTTGTTCGCGTGGCACGAGCGCCCCGGCGCGTTCGAGCGCCTCACTCCGCCCTGGCAGACGGTCCGCGTGGAGCACATGGAAGGCATCCGGACCGGCGACCGCGCCGTCTTCCGCGTCGGGCCCGGCCCGGGCGTGCGGTGGGTGGCGGAGCACCGGGCCTACTCGGACGCCTGCACGCGCGAGGGCGAAGGCGGGATGTGCGAGTTCCGCGACATTCAGGTCGAGGGCCCGTTCCGGGCGTGGACGCACACGCACCGCATGATCGCCGACGGCGACAGCGCGTCGATCCTCGAAGACCACGTCGAGGCCGAACTGCCTGGCGGCGCGCTCGGCGAGCTGGTGGGCGGACCCAAAGCGCGGGCCGAGTTCGACCGCATGTTCGGCTACCGCCACCGCGTGACGGCAGCCGACCTCGCGCGCCATGCCGCGTGGCAGGCGGCCCACGGCGACCGCCGCCTGACCGTCGCCATCACGGGCGCGTCGGGCCTGCTCGGACGCGCCCTCGCGGCGTTCCTGACGGGCGGCGGGCACCGCGTCGTCCGGCTCGTCCGCAGCCGCGGTGACGCGGGCGCCCTCCGCCGCGGACCGGCCGAGCAGACGGTGTACTGGAATCCCGACCGCGACGAGATCGACATGGGCGCCCTGCGCGCCGCGGCGCCCGATGCCGTCGTGCACCTCGCGGGTGAGCCCGTCTATGGCCTCGCGTACACGGCCGACAAGAAGCGCCGCATCTGGGAAAGCCGCACGCGCGGAACCGACCTCATCGCGCGGGCCGTCGCGCAGCTGGAGTCCAAGCCGGTCCTGCTTTCTGCCTCAGCGTCGGGCTACTACGGCTCGCGCGGGAGTGCGGAGGTGACCGAGGCAGACGGCCCCGGCCTGGGCTTTCTCTCCGATGTCTGCCGGGCGTGGGAGGCCGCGACAGCGCCCGCCGAGGCCGCCGGCGTGCGGACGATCCATCTCCGGACGGGCCTCGTCCTCTCGCCCGCAGGCGGGATGCTTGGCGTCCTCGGACCCGTCGCCGGTATGGGGCTGGCCGGGTGGGTCGGCGACGGGCAAGACGTGTGGCCGTGGCTCGCGGCCGACGACTGGGTCTACGCCGTTCACCACTTGCTCGGGCTTGCCGGGACGCGGGGGCCGTACAACCTCTCGGCGCCCGCGCCGGCCGAGTCGCGGGCATTCGTGAAGACGCTGGCGGGCGTGCTCGGGCGGCCCGCGTTCGCCTCCGTCCCGCGGGGCCTCGTCCGCGTTTTGGGCGGCGAAGCCGCGCAGGAAGTGGCCCTCGCAAGCGTTCGTATGCTCCCCACCCGCCTCGAAGACGCCGGCTTCGCGTTCGCGTACCCGGACCTCGACGGCGCCCTCCGCCACCTGTATGGGCGCACGCCCGCGCCGCAGCCATGACCCGGTTCCTCCTCCTCGCGCTCCTCGCCGCGCCGCTCTCTGCCGCGGCTCAGACCGACACGCCCGCGCAGCAGAGCGACCCCACGCTCGCCGAGAGTGCGGCGGCGTTCACCGACGACCTGACCGACCTCGCACGCCTCGCGACGGCTGCTGCGCTCGTTCGCGAGCGGACCGGCGCGTACCCGTCGACGCCGTTCGACCTGCTCGGCTCGCCCGAGGCCGCGGCGACGGGCGCGAGCGCCTTCCCGCTCTCCGCGCTCGACATGACCGTGACCGGCGACAGCCTTGCGCTCCGGTACGTCCCACTCCCCGTCGCGCCGTATGTCCGCGAGGATCTCGTCGTGACGGCGACAGTCCGTCGCGAGGCTGACGGCCGCACGCAGGTCCGCCACGAGATGCGCCGCTTTGCGGCGGCCGAAGACGGCGGCGACCGGCTCCTGTATGACCGCGCGGGCGACTACCGCATCGAGCGCGGCTACGGCAGCCTGTTCGTCGACACCGCGGCCGCGCAGCGCGCCGTCGCCGCCGGCACGTTCGTTCCCCGCGACGTGTTCACCACCAGCTTCGGCGACCTCACCGTCCGCGTCCATCCCCCCGGCGAGGCCACGCCGGTGTACTACGAAGGCACCGCGCCGTGAGTCTGGACGTCGCCGTCGTCGGGGCAGGGCTGGCCGGGCTGGCCTGCGCCCGCCATCTCGTCCAGAACGGGATCTCGTGCCGGGTTTTCGAGACGTCGGATGGCGTCGGCGGGCGCGTGCGGACAGACGTCGTGGACGGCTTTCGCATCGACCGCGGCTTTCAGGTGCTGCTCACGGCGTACCCCGAGGCGAGCGCCGTGCTGGACTATGCCGCGCTCGACCTGCGCGCGTTCGAGCCTGGCGCCCTCGTCCGCCTCGACGGCCGCTGGGAGCGTGTCGGCGACCCGTTCCGCGACGTGGGCGCCCTGCTTCCAACGCTGCGGGCGCGCGTCGGGACGCTCGGAGACAAGCTGCGCGTCTTGCGCCTGCGCGAGTCGGTCCGCCGGGGCACGCCCGAGAGCCTGTGGTCCCGTCCCGAGACCTCAACGCTCGACGCGCTGCGCACACGCTACGGCTTCTCGGCCCGGATGACCGACCGGTTCTTTCGCCCGTTCCTCGGGGGCGTCCTGCTGGACCGGGATCTCGGCGCGTCGAGCCGGGCGTTCGAGTTCTACTTCCGCATGTTCGGAGAAGGCGACGCCGTCGTGCCAGCGCTCGGCATCGGAGCGATTCCGGAGCAGCTCGCGAGTCGACTCCCGCCCGGGACGGTGTGCTTGAACGCGCCCGTCGAGGCAGTCGAGCCCGACGGGTCCGGCCTGCGCCTCGCCTCGGGCGAGGCGGTCGCCTGCCGTGCCGTCGTCGTCGCGACCGACGCCGCGGCGGTGCCCGGACTCGTCCCGGGCACGCCGGTGCCCGCGTGGAAGGGAACGGTTCAGATTGCCTGGGCGGCGCCGCGGGTGCGGCCTGCCGGTGCCGTGTTGATGCTGGACGGTGACGGCCACGGGCCGGTCAACAACGTGCAGGTCATGAGCGCCGTCGCGCCCGAGCTGGCCCCGGCGGGGGTGCCAGGAGCCAAGCGCGAGGCGCTCGTAACAGCCTCCGTGCTCGGCACGCCCCTCGAGGACGACGCAGCACTCGACA
>DASVSE010000007.1:0-5576 GCA_036388235.1 Rubricoccaceae bacterium
GTCACGTTCGAGAGCGACTGGCGCGCGGCAAAGAACCTGCTGCTGACCATCGCACGTGAGCGCGCCGAGGCGTTCTCCTCCAATGCCGAGGCGGCTCTCCGTCGGACAGCGAGCGAGCACTTCATCTTCTTCTCGGCGCTCACGCCGACCGTCTACACGTCGGTCTTCGCGAACGGCATTCGACTCACGCTGCGCTACCTCGTCCTTCCGAGACGGCTCCGCACGAGCGAAGAGGCAATCTGGGAGGACATTCTCGACGCCTTCGCCGGCCGCGGCGACATTGCCTTCGCGTATCCCACGCAGCGGGTTTACCGCGCCCCCGAAGAGGCCCCGCCGTCCCTCGGCGGGCCCGTGAGCGACGCGCCCGATGCCTCGTAGCGCAGGGCATGGCGTTCGGCCGTGTCGCGGCGGGCGTCCGACGCGACTACGCGTCGAGTGCGTGTAAGAGCGAGTCCGCGTCGGCGTTGCCCGCACGGGCCTGCGCCCGCAGCACCGCGACCTTCTGCTCCGCCTCGGCGGTCGTTTCGGGGAAGCCGGCCTCCTGCAGGACGCGGATCGACCCGACGACATCGACCAGCGAGAGGTCGCCGGGCACGTCGCGTGAGCGGAGGCCCCGCTCAAGCCGCGGCCGGCTGTGAACGACGACCGAGAGCAACGTTGCCATCTCGGGGATTCCGGCCGCTGCCCCCTCACGGATCAGCGGCTCGGCGGCCAGCAGGCTCTCTGTCTGCCACACGAAGTGCGCCCGCCCGATAATCGCGTTCCGGTCACCAAGTGCTGCCGCTGCGTCGAAGTGGCGCCGCGCCTCAGCGCGCCGCTCAGGGGTCAACGGGGTCACAACCGAGTTGACCCTCGGTCCGATCCACGCTGCGTTCGCCAGAACCAAGTGTCCGTGCGCGTCGCCGGCCTCCACCAGCCGCATCGCCTGCCGATGCGCGATCCGAGACCACCGTGCCGCCTCATCGGGAGACGGGCGCGGATCGAACAACCAGTCGCCTAGCGAGCGCTTTTCCCGTCCCATGTGTGCCAGCACCATCGCGGCGTCCAGATTGCCGCCGCGCGCGGCCTGCCGGTACAGCACCGCCGCCTCCTGCGCCTTACCCCGAGACTCCGCTTCAGCCGCCGCGCGAGCAGCGGCCTCGGGCGTGAGCCGCGAGGCCTGGCAGCCACTGAGCACTGCAAAACCAGCGATCAGAACGAGGGCGGGGCGGAGGGGCATCGGGAGCGGGGAGGGAAGCAAGGCGAGACACTGACCGATAGATCGGCTGCCGCTCCTCCCTGTCCGCACCCGCGCGCATTAGCCGCCCCGTCTGTCCCGCCCCGCGGCCGACCGCGCGGCCCGAACGCGCGCTACCGCGCCGAAACCGTGATCCCGCCCGAGCCCGTCTCGACCGAGATCCGCTCGCCGCCGCGCCCGATGCGCCCGCGCGCCTCCCGCGACTCGCGGCGGCCCTCGAAGCCCAGCGCCTCGTCGATGCGGACCGTCCCGCCGTCGAGCGCGAGCGTCGCGTCGGTCCCGCGCGGGACGCTCACGCGCACCGACCCCGAGCCGGTCTCGACCGACAGCGGCGCCACGCGGGCGACGGCGACCGTCACATTCCCCGAGCCGGTGTCGATGCTGCCCGCGCCTGTCAACTCGCCCACGGCCACGTTGCCTGAGCCGGTGTCGATGCTCAGCCGGCCCGCGACGCGGCCTGTCTCGACGTTGCCCGAGCCCGTGTCGACCGTCAGGGCGCCGTCCAGCGGACCGACCTGCACGTTGCCTGAGCCCGTGTCCACGCCGACGGTGAACCGCCGCGGGATGCGGACGGTGTACGTGAAGCTCGCCTGCGAATTGCCCGACGAACCCCGCGCGCGCGTCCGGACCGTCAGCCGGTTGCCATTCGCGACGGCCTCGAAGCGGAGCCGCTCGAACTCGGCCCGCGCGTCACGGCCGCGGCCTTCCACGACGACCTCGGCCTCGCCCCGCGCCGTCGTCTCGACGCGCACATTCCCCGACCCGACCGCGAGCGCAAGCGTGCCGCCATCGGCGATGCGGAAGGTTTGCTGGAAGAGGGTCTCGCGGCTGGCCTCGGCCGGCGGCGAGGCGAGAGCCGGAGCGGCGACCAGAAGAAGGGCGATGAGGGGGAGCGCGTGCGACATCGGTACGGAGGTGGGACCAGAGGGCGACCGGGCGGGTTCACGCCGGGCCTGTCCTGACCAGACGGGCCGACCGCCGCCCCGGTTACACCACCCGACCCTCGTGTCCGACCTCGTCCCGCTCCCCACATCGTTCTTCGACCGACCGACGGTCGAGGTCGCGCAGGACCTGCTCGGCCGCCTCCTCGTCTACGACCACCCCGAGGACGGCCGGCTCGTCGGGCGCATCGTCGAGACCGAGGCGTACACGGCCAACGACCCCGCCCTCCACGGCTGGAAGGCGACGTTCGGGACCGACGGGTTCGTCCGGGCCGAGGGCCGCGCCGCCGACCTCTTCGCCGCGCCGGGGACGGCCTACGTGTACCTCGTCTACTACACGTCGTGGCTGCTCAACGTGATCACGGAGCCCGAGGGCGTTCCCGGAGCCGTCCTCATTCGCGCCCTCGAACCCGTTGCCGGGGCCGATGCGATGCGGGCCCGCCGCCCCGCCGCCCGCCGCGAGCGCGACCTCACGAATGGGCCGGGCAAGTGGACCGAGGCGTTCGGCATCGCCGAAGGCCCGGGCGTGGCGCGAAGCCGTTTCCACGGAACGAACCTCACCCGCGGCCCCCTCTTCTTCGCCGACGACCCTGATACGGCTCCGTTCGAGACAGCAGTCAGCACGCGCATCGGGATCTCCAAAGGGATCGACCGGCCGCACCGGTTCTACGTCGCGCGTCACCCGCACGTCTCGCCGGGCGTCCCGAGCGACGTGCGCGTCGCCCGCAAGACGCGCAAGATCTAGGCAACGCCGCTAGCGAACGGCCCCGCCCGGCTCGCCATCCGTCCCGACAAACCGGAGCGCCCCGTCTCGGTCCTCGGCCATCAAGATCATGCCGCGGCTCTCCAGTCCCCGCAGCATACGCGGCGCCAGATTCGCCACGACGACGACCGACCGCCCGACAGCCTCCTCGGGCGTCACAAAGGCGCGAATGCCCGAGAGGATCTGACGCGTCTCGAAGCCGAGGTCCACGTCGAGGCGCAAGAGCTTGTCCGCCTTCGGGACCGCGTCGGCAGCCACGATGCGGCCCGCGCGGAGGTCCAGCTTGGCGAAGTCGTCGTAGACGATCTCGGCGAGGAGGGGTGCAAACGGCCCGCCGTCGGGCGCCTCGATGGCCGCGTCCGGGTCGGCCTCGTCGACGGCCGGCGCACCGTGCGCCGCTGAGGCGTCGGCGAGCTTCTGCCGTTGCGCCTCGACCTGCGCGTCTTCAATCTTGGGAAAGAGGACCTCGGCCGTGCCGAGCGCGTGGCCGGGCTGGAGGAGCGAGCGACCCGCGTCCTCCCACCCGATGCTTCCCTCAGCGCCCCTCGACGTCGAGGTTCGAACGCCCGTTAGGTTCAGCATCGCCCTCAGCCGCGCCGCGGCCTCGGGCACGACGGGGTCCAGCAAGACAGACAGGCTGGCCGTGATCTGGAGCGCGACGTGGACCGCGTTGCGCATCGCCTGCTCGTCGGTCTTGCGCGTCTTCCACGGCTCGGCCTCGGCGAGATACTGGTTGCCCATCCGCGCCAGCGCGACCGTCTCGGCGACCGCCTCACGCAGGCGCACGCGGTCGTACGCCTCGCCGATGCGCGCGACGGCCGGTGCGAGCGCGTCGAGTGCAGCCGTGTCGAGGGCCGAGGGCGCGACGAGATCGGGGACGCGGTTGTCGGTGAAGCGCGCGGCGAACGTCAGGGCACGGTTTGCGAAGTTGCCGACGACGTCTGCCAGCTCACCGTTGGCGCGGTTCTGGAAATCCGACCACGTAAAGTCGGCGTCCTTCGTCTCGGGCAGACCGGCCGCGAGGGCGTAGCGCAAGAGGTCGGCCGGGAAGGCGTCGAGTGCATCTGCGGCCCAGACGGCCCAGCCGCGGCTCGTCGAGAACTTCTGGCCTTCGAGGTTGAGAAACTCGTTGGCCGGCACGTTCGCCGGGAGGACGAAGCGGCCCTTGATCTCGGGCCCGGCGTGCGCCTGCGCAGCATTGAGCGCCTGCAGGATGGCCGGGAAGATGAGGCCGTGGAAGACGATGTTGTCCTTGCCGATAAAGTGGACGAGCTCGGGCTCTGTCCCATCGGGGTGGACCTGCCAGTAGCGGCGCCACGCGTCGGGGTCGCCTGTCGTCTCGGCCCACTCGCGCGTCATCGAGACGTAGCCGATCGGCGCGTCAAACCAGACGTAGAGCACCTTGCCGGCCGTGTCGCCGGCAACGGTTTCGGGCACGGGCACGCCCCACGGCAGGTCGCGCGTCATCGCGCGGTCGGCGAGGCCGGCCGCAAGCCACGACCGGATCTGGCCCGTCACGTTGGGCTTCCAGTCGGCCCACGTCTCGTCCAGCCACGCCTCCAGCCCCTTCTGCATCGTGCCGAGTGGCAGGTACCAGTGGCGCGTCTCGCGCTCGACGGGCGTCGCGCCCGAGAGCGCGCTCCGGGGCTCGATCAGGTCCTCGGGGGCGAGCGTCGAGCCGCAGTTCTCGCACTGGTCGCCGTACGCATCGGTGTAGCCGCAGACGGGGCACGTGCCGCGGATGAACCGGTCGGCGAGGAACATGCCGGCTTCGGGGTCGAACGGCTGGCGCTGCGTGCGCGTCGTGAAGCCGCCCGCGGCGTCGATGGCCGCGAACATGGCCTGGCTCGTCGCGCGGTGCGTCGCGCCCGTCGTGCGCGAGTAGATGTCGAACGACATCCCGAGGCGCTCGAAGCCGTCGCGGATCTCGGCGTGGTACTGGTCCACGACGGCCTGCGGGGTCGTGCCCTCCTGCATCGCGCGGATGGCGATGGCCGCGCCGTGCTCGTCGGACCCGCACACGAACACGACGTCGCGCCCGGTGAGGCGCTGGTAGCGGACGTAGAGGTCGGCCGGGAGGTAGGCCCCGGCAAGATGCCCGAGGTGCAGCGGCCCGTTGGCGTACGGCAGCGCGGCGGTGACGAGAAGCGGAGGCATGGCAGGAGAAGAGCGGGGGAGGCGTAGGCGCCCGGCGCACCCGCCGTGCCCGGGCCCGATTGTCCAGTCTGCCCAAGCTAGCCGCCACCGCAGGGGCCGCACGCGAGACCGACCTCACCGCCCGTTCACGCCGGCCCTGGCGATCTTCCACCTTCTGCTCTCCTTCGACTCTCCCGCATGCGCGTTCTCCTCCCGGCGATTCTCGCCGCCGCTCTCGTCCCGGCCCTGCTTGCCCCGGCTGCTCGGGCCCAGGGCGCTCCCTCCAACGCCGACGTGACCGCGTACGACGCCGGCTACCAGACGGCGCAGCGGATGCGCGCCGGGTCGGCCGCGTTCACAGCCGCCCGCTACCGCGATGGCTTCCGCGCGGGCCTCCGCGGCGACTCGACCGAGATTGCGTTCGCGCTCGGCTTGCAGGCCGGCTTCCAGCTTCGCTCCGACACGGTCACGGGCCTGGACCCCGAGGCCTTCCTGCGCG
>DASVSE010000008.1:0-5186 GCA_036388235.1 Rubricoccaceae bacterium
ACAAGATCGCCGACCAGATCTCGGACGCGCTCCTCGACGCCTTCCTCCGCCAGGACCCCGAGAGCCGTTGCGCCATCGAGACGCTCTGCACGACGGGCCTCGTCGTCGTCTCGGGCGAGGTCACGAGCACGGCGTACGTCGACGTCCAGCGGGTCGTCCGCCAGACCATCGAGGAGATCGGGTACACGGACCCCGCGCTCCAGTTCGACTTCCAGTCGTGCGGGGTCCTCACGAGCATCCATGAGCAGAGCCAGGACATCGCTCAGGGGGTCAACGAGGGGGAGGGCGTGGACACCGAGCAGGGCGCCGGCGACCAGGGCATGATGTTCGGCTACGCGACGCGCGAGACGGACGAGCTGATGCCGCTCGCGCTGTCGCTGTCGCACCGGCTCGTCCAGCGCCTCGCCGAGGTCCGCAAGGCCGGCGAGGTCATGACGTACCTCCGGCCCGATGCGAAGAGCCAGGTCACGGTCGAGTACGCCGACGACGGCAAGTCCGTCCGGCGCGTCCACACGGTCGTGGTCTCGACCCAGCACGGGCCCGAGGCCTCGCTGGAGCAGATCGAGGCCGACGTCCGCGAGCACGTCCTCCCGTCCGTCCTCCCGGCGGCCCTCGTCGACGACGACCTGATCCTGTGGGTCAACCCGACGGGCGTGTTCGTCGTCGGCGGGCCCCACGGGGACACCGGCCTCACGGGCCGCAAGATCATCGTCGACACGTACGGCGGGAAGGGGGCCCATGGCGGGGGCGCGTTCTCGGGCAAGGACCCGTCCAAGGTGGACCGCTCGGCCGCCTACGCCGTCCGCCACGTCGCCAAGAACCTCGTCGCGGCCGGCCTCGCCGACGAGGTCCTCGTCCAGGTCGCCTACGCCATCGGCGTCGCCCGGCCCGTCTCGGTCTCGGTCAACTCGTACGGGACCGGGGCGCTCCCGGACGCCCGGCTCGCCGAGATCGTCGAGGAGACGTTCGACCTCCGCCCGGCCGCCATCATCGAGCGGTTCAGTCTCAAGACGCCGATCTACCGGCCGACCGCGGCCTACGGCCACTTCGGCCGGGCCGGCTTCCCGTGGGAGGCCCTCACGCACGTCGACGCCCTCAAGGAGGCCGCCGCCCAGACCGCCTAGCGCGCTCAACCCTCTGTCCCCCGCACTCCCCAACACCCCGATGGACCACCAAGAAGGACGTTACAAGGTCGCCGACCTCTCGCTCGCCGACGCCGGCCGCCTCAAGATCGAGTGGGCTGAGAGCCGGATGCCGGTCCTCATGAAGCTCCGCGAGGAGTACGCCAAGACGCAGCCGTTCGCCGGCTACAAGATCACGGGCTGCCTCCACGTCACCAAGGAGACGGCCGTCCTCATCGAGACGCTCCAGGCGTGCGGGGCCGAGGTCGCATGGTCCGGCTGCAACCCGCTCTCGACCTCGGACGAGGTCGCGGCGGCCCTCGCCGTCGGCGGGACCGAGATCTACGCGTGGTACGGGCAGGGCACCGAGGACTTCTACTGGTGCATCGACCGGACGATCGACAAGACGCCGTCGACGACGCTCGACGACGGGGCCGACCTCATCTTCCGCGTCCACTCGGCGTTCCCCGAGAAGGCGGCCGACATCATCGGCGGCTCGGAGGAGACGACGACGGGCGTCCACCGCCTCCGCGCCATGGGCGAGGACGGCAAGCTCCTCTACCCCGTCTACGCCGTCAACGACGTCGAGACGAAGTGGGACTTCGACAACGTCTACGGGACCGGCCAGTCCACGCTCGACGGGATCCTCCGGGCCTCGTCGGTCTTCCTCGCGGGCAAGAACTTCGTCGTCGCCGGCTACGGCCACTGCGGCCGCGGCGTCGCGATGCGGGCCCAGGGCATGGGCGCCAACGTCATCGTCACCGAGATCAAGCCGACGGCCGCCCTCAAGGCGACGCTCGACGGGATCCGCGTGATGACGATGGAGGAGGCCGCCAAGGTCGGCGACATCTTCGTGACCGCGACGGGCATGAAGGACATCATCCGCGGCGAGCACTTCGTCACGATGAAGGAGGGCGCCATCGTCTGCAACACGGGCCACTACGACGTCGAGATCGACCTCGTCGCCCTCGACGAGATCGCCGTCTCGAAGCGGACGGTCCGCCAGGACAACGTCGAGTACACGCTCGACAACGGCCGCAAGATCTACGTCCTCGCCGACGGCCGCCTCGTGAACCTGGCCGCCGCCGAGGGCCACCCGTCCGAGGTGATGGACATGAGCTTCGCCAACCAGTTCCAGGCGCACCTCAACCTCATCCAGCGCCACGAGGCCGGCGAGCAGATGCCGAAGGGCGTCATGGACCTCCCCGAGGAGCTCGACCAGATGATCGCGCGGATGAAGCTCCAGACGATGGGCATCGAGATCGACGCCCTCTCGGACGAGCAGGTCGCGTACGCGACGGATTACTCGGCGGGCACCTGAGCCCGCCCGGCGCGCCCCGGCCCCCGGCCGGCCGCGCGCCACCGCATCCCGGATGGTGACCGCCATCGCCTACCGGGCCAGAAGGGTCGCTCCGTTTCTCTAACGGAGCGGCCCTTCGTCTGTTTGAAAGCCCTGTCTACACGTTGTCGTCCGGCTCGACGTCGAGGATGAACACGGGGAGGCGGATGCCGAACAGGATCGCCGCGAAGCGGACCGCGATCGTCGCCAGGGCCCCGACGGCGGCGGCGACGGCGACGGCGGCCCCGAGGCCCTTGAGCACCAGGTAGACGACGGGTCCGAGCGCCGCAGCCGTCGCGTAGAGGCGGCCCGGACGCAGGATGAGCGGGATCTCGCCCGTGAGCACGTCGCGGATCGCACCGCCGAACGTGCCCGTCATCATGCCCATCACGACCACGATGACGGCCGGCACGCCCGTCGCCTCGGCCGCCTGCGCCCCGCCGACGGCGAACAGCCCCAGCCCGAGCGCGTCGGCGATGCGCAGCAGGCGCGGCCGCGGCGTGCCCCACCGCGCCGTCGCGACGGTCAGCGTCGCCGCGGCGAGCGCGACACCGAGCACGGCCGGGTCCGCGATCCAGAAGACCGGGTGGCGGTCCAGCAGAATGTCCCGCAGCGTCCCCCCGCCGGTCGCCGTCACGACAGCGAGCACGTACACGCCGAACAGGTCGAGGTGCTTGCGGCCGGCCGCGAGCGCGCCCGAGACGGCGAAGACAGCGACGCCCGTCAGGTCTAGGGCGTACAGCAGCGAGTCGACGGGCATCGGCGGGACTGGTCGGGCATGTCAAGCTAGCCGACGCTGCGCGGGGCCCGTCACACTGCGCTAATGCCGCCCGGGTAGCTTGCGCCGCACCCTACCGCCCCCGATGCCGCCCCCCCCGCCCGCCGAGCCGACCGACGTCGCCACGATCCTGCTCGTCGACGACGAGCCCGACCTCGTCGAGATGATCGAGTACGCCCTCGTCGCCGACGGCTTCCGTGTTCTCACCGCCCGCGACGGCGCTGAAGGCCTCGCCATTGCCGAGACCGAGAGGCCCGACCTCGTCGTGCTGGACATCATGATGCCGCGCCTCAGCGGGGTCGAGCTGACGGAGCGGCTACGCGAGAGCAGCAGCCTCCGCCTCACGCCGATCCTGATGCTCACGGCCCGCACGGGCGAGGGCGACGAGATCGCGGGCCTCGACGCCGGCGCCGACGACTACCTCACCAAGCCCGTCTCGACGCGGCGCCTCATCAGCCGCATCCGGGCCCTGCTGCGCCGCAGCGAGCGCGAGGACGAGGCGACGACGCAGCTTCTCCGCGTCCACGACCTCACCATCGACCGCGAGCGGTACGTCGTCGAGCGGGCCAATCCGCCCGAGACGTTCCGTCTGCCTCGCAAGGAGTTCGAGCTGCTGTACTTTCTCGCCGCCCACCCCGGGCGCGTTTTTTCGCGCGAGGACTTGCTCGATGCTGTCTGGGGACCGGACGTGTATGTCGTGGACCGGACCGTAGACGTGCACGTGCGCAAGATCCGCGAGAAGGTCGGTATGGCCTATATCGAGACCGTCAAGGGGGTTGGCTACCGCCTCGCCGAAGCCCTCAGCGAGGCCACCTGATTCTTCCCGTGCTTCAGTCCCTCCCGCCCATTCCGTCCACGCCGGAGCCTGGTACGCCCGAGGGCCCCGGCGCGCCGCCGCCGCCGCTCGTCCACCGGGTCGCGTTCCGCGTCGCGCTCACGGTGACGCTGAGCGTGGTGGCGGCCGTCGCGCTCGGCGCCGTCGTCGGCCGTCAGGTGCTCGGCGAGGCGCTGGCGGAGGTCGGGATCAGTGGGCTCGGGCTCGCGGTCGTGGCCGGGATGGCGGCCTACATGGCCGTTCAGCGCCGCATCGGCGGCCGCCTCGAACTCGCACGGCGCACGCTCCGCGAGGCGCGCAAGCGCCGCTTCGACGGCCTTGGCGCTCTCGCCGAAGCCGCCAACCGTGACGAGGTCGACGCGCTCGTGCGGCAGGTCTACGGCGCCGGCCGTGCCCTCCAGGCCGAGATCGAGCGCCTCGAAACGATGGAGACCTATCGCCGCGACTTTCTCGGCGACGTCAGCCACGAACTCCGCACGCCCATCTTTGCCGTGACGGGCTTCGCCGAGACGCTCCTCGGCGGCGCCCTTGAGGATGACCGCGTCCGACGACGGTTCGTCGAGAAGATCCTTGCCAACGCGCGCCGCCTCGAAGCGCTCACGCGCGACCTGACGGACATCTCGAAGTTCGAGACGGGCCGGATGGAGCTTCGCCGGGCACCGTTCGCCCTGCGTCCACTCGCGGTCGAGATTGCGGAAGGCCTGGAGCGCCTCGCCGTCGCCAACGGCATCGACCTGCAGGTCCGCGTCCCCGAGGCCCTTCCGCTCGCCGACGGCGACCGCGACCGCATCCGGCAGGTCGTCGCCAACCTCGTCGAGAATGCCCTGACGTACGCCAATCCCGGTGGCCACGTCGAGATTGCCGCCCGCCGCCTCGTCTCCGGCGACCTCCGGATCTCGGTCGTCGACGACGGCATCGGCATTCCGGCCGAAGACCTGCCGCGGCTCACGGACCGCTTTTTCCGGGTCGACAAGAGCCGCGCCCGTGAGCAGGGGGGGACGGGCCTCGGGCTCTCGATCGTCAAGCACATTCTCGAAGCGCACGGGCAGCGCCTCGCCGTCGAAAGCCGGCCGGGCTACGGGTCGTCGTTCGCGTTTACGCTCCCGGCCGCTG
>DASVSE010000009.1:0-3447 GCA_036388235.1 Rubricoccaceae bacterium
GGCCGGCCTCGGAGTCTTCCGGGGCCGGCCGCGCGCCGTTTCGGGGCTATGCCCGGGCCTACGCTGGCTTGCGGGCGACGAAGAACCCGTAGCGCATCGCGCCCGTCGCGTAGGCAGCGCGGATGCGGAGGATGGTGAGCACGAACGCCCGCTCGCGCTGCGTCGCGTCGCGGAGAAAGCGCCGGTAGCGGGCGTCCGTCGCGATTCCTCGCGCAACGCGACGAGCGACGACCGTCCACGTCTTCGCGACAACCCGACTCCAGTCTTCCTCGCGCTCGACGACAAGCCCGGCGCCCTCCAGCCACGCGCGGTTTTCGGACGCGCTGCCCATCCCGGCGAGGCGCCCCTCGCGGCAGATGGGCTCCAGGAGCCAGCGCCTCTCGGCCGGGCCAGGATTCTCCCGCGTCATCCAGACGCACAGGACGAGCCGGCCGCCGGGGCGGAGTACGCGAGCGGCTTCGGTAAACACGCGCGGCCGGTCGGGCATGTGCGTCGTGCTCTCGATAGCCCACGCCGCGTTAAAGGCCGCATCGGGGAGGCCGTTGTCGAGCCAGTCTTGGACGAGAAATGTGGGTGCGGGCACGCCTTCTGGGACCGTCCGCATCCGGGCCGCGGCCGCCTGCGCCTCAGACAGGGTTAGCCCCAGGACGTGCGCCCCGGTCCGGACCGCCGCGAGGTGAGCCGTCGCGCCGTAGCCGCACCCGATGTCGACTGCACGCTCCCCCGGCCGGACGCCCGACGCGTCGACGACGCGCGCGGCGAGGGCGTCGGTCGCCTCGGCCACGGATTCGCGCCCGGTCGCGAAGAGGCCGTGGTGGACGTGGTCGCCCCAGACGTCGCGGTAGAACCCGTCCAGTTCGTCGTAGTGGTGGCCCGTCGCGTCGGCGGCGGGGGCGGAGCGGGGGAGGACCATGGCGTTAGAACAGCACGCGGGCGCGGATCGTCGCCGGGACGCGGAGCACGGCCGCAAGCGCCTCGTCCGACGACGCCGTGTCGACGTCCGTCACGACGTAGCCGACCTCGCCGCGCGTCTGGAGCGTCTGCGCGGCGACGTTGGCGCCGGTCGCGGAAAAGACGGCGTTGAGGGCGGCCAGCACGCCGGGCACGTTGCGGTGCACGTGCAGGATGCGGTGGTGGCCGGCGTGCGGCGGCAGCGACACCTCGGGAAAGTTGACCGACGTGACCGTGCTCCCGTTGTCCGAGTAGCGGACGAGCTTCTCGGCGACCTCGGTCCCGATGTTCTCCTGCGCCTCGACCGTGCTCCCGCCGACGTGCGGCGTCAGGATGGCGCAGTCCAGCCCGCGCAGTGGGCTCTCGAACGCGTCGCCGGTCGCCCGCGGCTCGGACGGAAAGACGTCTACGGCCGCCCCCGCAAGGTGGCCCGATTCGAGCGCGTCGGCGAGCGCCGCGAGGTCCACGACGCGGCCCCGCGACGCGTTGAGCAGGACGGAGCCCGGGCGCATCAGCGCGAGTTCGTCCGTCCCGATCAGGCCCGTCGTCTCGGGCGTCTCGGGCACGTGCAGCGTCACGACGTCGGCCTGCCGGAGCAGGTCGTGGAGGCCCACGGCCGGCGTCGCGTTGCCGATGGACAGCTTGGCGGCCGTGTCGTGGAACACCACGCGCATCCCGAGCCCTTCGGCGAGGACCGACAGCTGCGCGCCGATACTTCCGTAGCCGACGATGCCGAGCGTCTTGCCGCGCGCCTCGCGCGCACGCCCGACGGACTTCGCCCAGACGCCGCGGTGCGCGGCCGCGCTCTTGGCTGGCACGTCGCGGAGCAGCAGAATCGCCTCGGCGAGCACAAGCTCAGCAACGGACCGCGTGTTCGAGAACGGCGCGTTGAACACGACGATGCCCCGCCGCGCCGCCGCGTCGAGATTGATCTGGTCCGTCCCGATGCAGAACGCGCCGACAGCGACCAGCTTCTGGGCGGCGGCAAAGACGGGCTCGGTGAGCTGGGTCCGCGAGCGGATGCCCAGAAAGTGGACGTCGGCGACGAGCTCGACGAGCTCGGCCTCAGGAACCGTGCCCGCGCGCAACTCGACGCTTTCGTAGCCCGCCCGCCGGAACGCCTCGACGGCCGTCTCATGGATGCCTTCGAGAAGCAGAATCTTGAGGCGCGACTTGTCGAACGAGACCATCGGGGCGGCGGCGGGAGAGCGAGACGTTACGCGCCGCGGACGACCTGTCGCGGAGAAGAACCCGCTACGGTCGCCCGGCGGTCGTCCACGCCGGCAGATGCCCGACGAGGCGCGTGTTCTCGTCGAGGTGCCCGTGCTGCGCCTCGATGTTGAGGTACGGCCGGCCGTTCTGCGCGGCCCAGACCGAGAGCGACCCGTCGTCGGTCGGCGTGTCGTTGTTCTGCAGGATCGCCGTCACGGCGTCCGCGGCGACGGCGTCGAAGACCGGGCGCGTCGTGACGAACACGAAGTCGTCTGGATCGGCGCCGGGCGCGAGCCGGACGGCCGCGGCCTCCCCTGCGTCGGACCCGCCGGGTGCGTAGCTGTGCGCCGAGTAGTTGTCCTCGGTGTTGTTGTGGAGCGCGACGACGACATCGGGCGTCCCGACCACGTCCAGCAGCGCCTCGGCGAACGCTGCCGTCGCGGCCCGCGCAGCCGGCGTGTCGCGCGAGAGGCTCGTGAGCGTACGCGCTCGCCCGGCATCGGTAAAGATGCGGTTCGGGTCGACCGTGTACGCCGCGCCGCCGACCGTAAAGGCGAGGTTGCGCGTCCCAGTGTGGCGCAGCTCGATAAGGCGCCCGCCCTGCCGCGCGATCACGGCGACCGCCGCCTCGACGGCCGTGTTCTCGTCGTCGTGGACGTTGACGGCGGACCAGCACGCGCCCGTACACGGCCGCTCGGTGATGCGGACCTCGACGGGCGTCTCGCCGATGCGGAGGGCGACGGACCGGACCGAGACGGTCGTGTCTCGGCTACCGTCAGAGCCTGCGGGGGCGCTCGTAATGACCGAGTCGGCTCGGCGGGCACGCGGATCTGGCTCGGCGGAGGGCTTGCCAGACTGCGCGCAGGCCGGCGCGGCGAGCAAAAGGGCGGCGAGGAGAGCGTACGGCATCGGGGCGGGGGCGCGGGAGACAGAGGAAGATCGGCCCTGCCATGACCCGGGGACGCCAGCCGGTGGGCTACTCGTCTTCTTCGACCGGCGCGGCCGTATCGGGGACCGAGGCGTCGGCGGCGGCGAGGACGGCGGCGAGAAAGTCGTCGGCGTCCAGTGCCGGAGTCCACCGAACCTGCCGGCCCGAATCGGGGTGCAGGCGCATCCACGACGCGAGCGTCCGCATCTCGTCGACGTCGGGGCGGAGGTGGGACTCGGGCGGCGGGCGCTGCGGGTCGAAGGTCTCGGCGAGGGCCTCGCGGAGCGCGTCGAGGCCGCGCGGGCGGACGGTGTGGGCGGGGACGCGGACGCCCAGATCGGTCCGGTCCGGCATCT
>DASVSE010000010.1:0-2120 GCA_036388235.1 Rubricoccaceae bacterium
GGGCAAGCCTCCAGCCGGCCGACCAGTTGGCCGAGCGCGTAACGCTCGACAGCGACGAAGGGCCGGTCACGTACGTTCATGGTGGCCGCGTCGGCGCGTTCGAGCCGTCGAACCCCTGGAAGTACGAGGCCGATGCCTGACCTCGACGCCGACGTCCGCGCGATCGCGCGCATCCTCTCGAAAGGCGGCTACAGCTACGACGGCACGAAGGCGCTCGTTAAGCAGGCGCGCGCGCTCGCCGGCCTCAAACGGCCGAAACACAGCCGTGGTGAGGTGGACCGGCTGAGCGAGGAGGAACAGGAACGGTTCGTGGCCGCGGCCTACACGTCGGCCGGCGTGCACGGGCTGATGGTGCAAACGCTCTTACTCGCAGGCTTGCGCGTCGCTGAGTTTGTCGCCCTCCGCGTCGAGGACCTGAGCATGGCCGAGATGGCGCTGACGGTCCAGCACGGCAAAGGGGACGTGCGGCGCACCGTCACGATCCCGAGCGAGCTGGGGCGTGCTCTACGCGTCCACGTGGGCGACCGCCAGGCCGGGCCGCTGTTTGTCTCGCGGGCCGGCGGTGCGTACACGACCAGGCGCGTGCAGCAGATCGTGAAGGCAACGGCTGAGGCCGCCGGCATCTCGAAGCCGGTCCACCCGCACCTTCTGCGGCACACGTACGCCGCGGTGCTCCGACGTCGCGGTGTGCCCGTCGATGTGATCCGCGAGCAGCTCGGGCACAAGCACGGCTCAACGACCGAACTCTACTACGGCCGCGATCCTCGGCGCGTGGCAGAGGCGATCCGGACGGCGTTTGCGAACGGTTAACTCGAATGTGAAGCGCCGACTGCAGGCGTTCGTGGAGGGGTGGCAAAAAGGTGGCAAACGGTACCTGGTTAACCCGGTTTGACCCGCTTAAACCCGGGGGCGGTGGGCCGACTCACCCCGCCAGATCGCTCAAAACAGCCTCTCTACCCTCGTTTTCGGGGTGCCCACGGCAGGTCTCGAACCTGCGACCTGCAGTTTAGGAAACCGCCGCTCTATCCTGCTGAGCTACGTGGGCGCGGCGCCAAGATAAAGAGGCGCCTCGCCGCGAGTCGGCGCCTAGCTTCGTTCGTCGCCTGCCCCGCCCCGAATGGAACTCGCCCGCCCCGCCCCGAGCCCCGGCTCGTCCTCGCGGACCGTTTGGGCATGGGCCCTCTACGACTTCGCTAACTCGGCCTTCACGACCCTCATCGTGACGTTCGTTTACGCGACGTACTTCACCAAGGGCCTCGTCTTGGGCGCGGACGGCCTGCCGGACGAGATCGCGGGCTCGGCCCTGTGGAGCCGCGGCGTCGGGCTGACGGCGTTCCTCGTTGCGGTGCTGTCGCCGTTCCTCGGTGCGGTCGCCGACCGGACGGGGACGCGGCGGTCGTTCCTGATGGCCACGACGGCCGTGTGCATCGCCGCGACGGTCGGGCTGTTCTTCCCGCTCCCGGGGCAGGCCCTTGCCGCCCTCGCCCTCTTCGTCGTCGCCAACGTCGCCTTCGAACTCTCGGGCGTGTTCTACAACGCGTTCCTGCCCGACATCGCGCCGCCCGAGTCCATCGGCAAGATCTCGGGTAACGGCTGGGCGCTCGGTTACGTCGGTGGGCTGCTCGCGCTCGTGCTCGCGCTGTTCCTGCTCGTCCTCCCCGAGACGCCCGTCTTCGGGCTCGACAAGACAACCGGGGCCCACATCCGCGCGACATGCCTCCTCGTCGCGGCGTGGTACGCCGTCTTCAGCATCCCGGCCTTTCTGGCGCTCAAGAACGACCGCGTTACGGACCGCCCCGCGACGGGCGCCATTCTCCGCGCGACGGCCGGCGAGTTGGCGCAGACGTTCCGCGAGATGCGCCGCTTTCGCGACGCGTTCCGCTTTCTCGTCGCCCGACTGTTCTTCAACGACGGCCTGAACACGGTCTTTGCCTTCGGCGGGATATACGCCGCCGGGACGTTTGGCTTTACGACGACGGAGATCATCTTTTTTGGCATCGCGCTCAACGTCGCCGCCGGCGCGGGGGCCTTCGGCTTCGGCTTCGTGGACGACCGTCTCGGCGGCAAGCGAACCATCTTGATCTCGCTCGTGCTCCTCACGGCCGCGACGACCCTCGGTG
>DASVSE010000011.1:0-6311 GCA_036388235.1 Rubricoccaceae bacterium
AACGTCCCGAACGCCTCGGGTGCGAGCCACCGCGCCAGAAGGACGTTGACGACAAAGTTGGAGCCCGAAAACAGCGCCTGGTCCAGCACCGTCCACGCGCCCTGCCGGGCGGCCGCGCTGCCCGTGAGCGTCCGCACGCGCGCCGCGACGGCGCTGCCGAAGCCTCCCGGCGTGAGCGGGGGCGGGGGAGTGGAGGGCAGGGGCATCGAGACGGGCATGTCGGCGGACCGGGGCCGGGCGCGCGCCGTTCCGCGGCCTGCGCGGTCCCCAATGGTCCCGCTCGATGGTACGTCGCGTGGACGCGCACGCGCTGTGAATGCGCCCCCGGGCACGGCCAATCCCCCGCTGCGACGCGCCGGCAGACACCGTGTCCCGACCCGATCAGGCGTAGTCTGACGCCCCTCCCGGACTGCCCCCGTGCGCAAGATCCTCCACGTCGACATGGACGCGTTCTACGCGTCTGTCGAGCAGCGCGACTGCCCCTCGCTGCGCGGATTGCCCGTCGCCGTCGGTGGGGTGAGTGGGCGCGGCGTGGTCTGTGCAGCGTCTTACGAGGCGCGTCCGTTCGGCGTCCGTTCGGCGATGCCGATGGCGCAGGCGCGGCAGCTCTGCCCGGACCTCGTCGTCGTGCCGGCCCGGTTCGACGCGTACCGCGAGGCCAGCGCCGCCGTCCACGCCGTCTTCCGCCGCTACACCGATCTCGTCGAGCCGCTCTCGCTCGACGAGGCCTATCTCGACGTCACCGCCCCGCTCATCGGCCCGCCCTCCGCCGTCCGTACGGCCGAGGCGATCCGCGCCGAGATCCACGCCGCGACCGGCCTGACGGCCTCGGCCGGTGTCTCGTTCTGCAAGTTCCTCGCCAAGGTCGCCAGCGACCTCGACAAGCCCGACGGTCTCTCGGTCATCCTCCCGCACCAGGCCCGCGATTTTCTCGCTGCCCTCCCCGTCGAGCGCTTCCACGGCGTTGGCCCGGCGACGGCGCACCGCCTGCGCGGGCTCGGCATCCACACGGGCGCGGATCTCCAGGCGCGGACCGAGGCCGACCTCCGGGCCGCCCTCGGCAAAACCGGCGCCTGGCTCGCCCGCGTCGCGAACGCCCTGGACGACCGCCCTGTCCGGCCGCACCGCGAGCGCAAGTCGGTCGGCGTCGAGCGGACGTTCGAGCGCGACGTCCGCGGCGAGGCCGCCGTCCTCGAACGCCTCGCGCCCGTCGCCGACGAACTCGCGCGCCGCCTCGACGGCCACGGCCTCGCCGCGCGCACGCTCACGCTGAAGCTCAAAACCGCCCGGTTCGTCCAGACGACGCGCGCCGCCTCGCTCCCCGACGCCGTCGCCTCGGCCGAGGTGCTCCTCGACACCGCCGCCCGCCTGCTCGCCCGCCCGGCCGTCCCCACGTCCCCGCTCCGCCTCGTCGGGCTGACCGCCAGCGCGCTCGTCCCGCTCGGGACCCCGGCCCAGCTCGCCCTCGCTTTCCCGGCCTGACTCCGACCTCCTCACCGGCCAATCCGACCGCATCAACGCCTTCTCGGACCGCCTCAATGTCAGGTCAGAGCACATCAACGGCCACTCCGAGCACGTCAACGGCCAACTCGACCACGTCGACGGCTACTCCGACCACCGCAACGCCTCCTCCGACTGCCTCAATGGCAGATCCGACGGCGTCACCGGCTACTCCGACCCCGTCGACGGCCGCTCAGGCCTCCGCTGTCTCGTGCGCCGGCACCCAGCGCTCCGTCACCGCGATGCCGCGCTCGGCGAGGCTCGCGAAGAACGGCTCGAACGGGAGCACCTGCTCTGCCGGGCCGACACCCCCACCCGGGACCATCCGCGCGCCCAGCATCACGGCTGCCGCCGCCGCCGGGAAGCCCGTGCAGCGCTGCATCGCCGAGAGACCGCTCGCTTCGTCGAAGCGGTCCACGATCTCGTAGATGAGCGTCCCGCTCTCCGGCCCGTCCTCCCCGCCGACCTCGCCCTCGATCTCGACCCGCACGATCACGGCGTCGTTGTAGGCGCCCCCGAGGCGCTGCCGCAGGCGCCGCACGAGCACGTCGCGGTACGAGAGGTGCGTCCGCACGTCCAGCGACGTCCGGTCCGCAAGGCCCAGGTCCAGCAGAAACCGCATCTGGTCCGCGTGGCCCGGAAAGCGGAGCGTCTTGGCATCGAGGCGTGCGAGGCGCCCTTCGAGGGCCTCGGCGAGCGTGCCGATGCCCCCGCCGGTGTAGAACGCCTCCATCGTGCCCAGCCCGTCCACCTCCAGCGTCTCGACGCCCGTCAGCGGCGTCCGCGTCTCGATGCAGCCGTCGCGGAGGACCGTCGCGGGCTGCGTGTAGTCGTTGAGCAGCTTGTCCGCCGAGTGCGCGAGGCGGTAGCGGAACGGCACGTCCGGGTCCGTGGGGACGTCGCCGACGCGGATGCGGGCGGCCGTCGCGGTCTCGAAGCGGGCGAGCCCGCGCATCGCCAGGATGCCCGCCAGCCCGGGCGCCAAGCCGCAGCCCGTCACGACGTGGCGCTGGCGACGCTCGGCGAGGTCGGAGAGGGCCGGAGCATCGTCGAGTGCGCCGTCGGGCCCGCCGAGGTCGACAAAGTGCGCGCCGAGGTCGAGCGCTAGGCGCGCGAGGTGCCCGCTGTGCTCGGGCCCGACGCACGACACCACGACGGCGCTGCCGGCGAGGATCGGCTCCAGCGTCGGCGCGTCTCGCGCGTCCGCCTCGTACGTCCGCAGGTTGGGGTGCGCGTGCGCGCTGCGGTAGGCGCGCAGCGTCACCGGCTGAGCCTCGCAGACCTGCACGCGGGCGACCTCGGGGCGACGGCAGAGGTCGTAGGCCACGGCCGAGCCGATCGCCCCGGCTCCGAGAACGGTGATTTTCATGACGTGCGGCGGGGGCCGGTGACGGCGCAAAGGTACGGGTCGCGTGAAAGCGCTTTCCCGCTCGGACAGGCTTCCGAGCCGCTACAAACGTGCCGCATCCACAACGCGTGCGCGCCTGCTGCCACGAATCCGCGGTCTTTCGCGACGGCTGCGTGGCGGCCTAGGCGCGCGTCTCGGCGCCCGCGAGGCGGCTCAGGGCGACACTCGCGGCCACGAGCACCATCAGCAACACGCTGTACGCGGCCGCCTGCCCGAAGGCGCCCTGCCGGATCTGGGCAAACGTCTCGACCGAGATCGGGCGGTTGTCGTAGACGTAGAGCATGACGGAGGCCACGAACTCGCCGATGGCCGTCACGAACGTCAGCAGGGCACCCGCAGCAATTGCCGGTGCGACGAGCGGCAGCACGACGCGGCGGAGGGTCGTCCACGCCCCCGCGCCCAGGTCCTGCGACGCCTCGGCGAGGCGGTCGTCGACCGACTCCAGCGCCGCCTGCGTGCTCCGCACGACGAGCGGGATGTGGCGCACGAAGTACGCGACGGGCAGAATCCAGACCGTCCCGACGAGGACCCCGCCCCCCGTCCACACGTGCGGCGCGTTGAACGCGACGACGAGCCCGAGCGCGATCGACGTGCCCGGAATGGCGAACGGCAGGACCGCGAGCGCGCGGACGAGCCCGCGTCCCGGCACGCGCCCCTTCGCGACGACGAACGCGACGGCGACGCCGAAGACGACGTTGGCGGCCGTCGCCAGCGCCGCCATCCACAGCGACGACGCCACGGGCGCGAGCACGTTCGGGTCCGACGCCAGCGCCGCGTAGTTGGCGAGCGAGAAGGTGTCCGGCAGCGCCTGCGTCGTCCACGTCCCATCCACGACGAACGAGAGCAACACGACCGTCGCGACGGGCAGAGCAACCACGACGAGCGCGCCCACGACGCCGACCCCGGCAAGGACGCGCATAGCCGGGTTGCGGACCGGCCGTGCCGCGCGCCCGATGCCCTTCGCCGCGCCCGCCCCGGTCGCCTGCGGGCGGCGCTCTGCAAGCGCAAGGACGGCGAGGCAGACGAGCGTCAGCACGACCGAGACGGCCGCAGCGCGGTCGAGCGCGCCGTTCGTCTTGAACGTGTAGATCTGCGTCGTCAGAAACGGCGTGCCCTCGGCAAAGAGGAGCGGCGCGGTAAACGAGGCCATCGAGAGCATGAACACCAACAGGCCCGAGCCGACGAGCGCGGGCCTGAGCAGGGGCAGCACGACGCGCCGGAACGTCGTCGCCGCCGAGGCGCCGAGGTCAGCCGAGGCGTCGAGCAGGCTCCCGTCGATGCCGCGCAGCGCGGCCCCGACAAAGAGGTAGACGTAGACGTAGAACACGTACACGTGGACCGCCCCGACGGCCCAGATGCCCTCGAACGAAAACGGGACCTCGGCCGAGCCCGTGAGGGCCTGAATCCCGCGGGGCAGCATCCCGCTCTCGCCGTAGAGAAAGAGAAAGGCCAGCACGCCGACGAGGGGCGGGAGCGCGAGTGGGAGCGCCGCCGCCGCGGCGAGCACGCGCCCAAACGGGAGGCGCACGCGCGCCAGCACAACCGCCAAACTGGTCCCGACAACGGCACTCCCGGCGACGGTTCCGAGCGAGACGAGAACGGACGCGACGAGCGCCCGCACGCCCGCCGACTGCACCCGCCCGAAGACGCTCGCGAGCACGCCCGCGTCGAGGCCGAGGCTGAGCGTCGAGAGCTGCGGCGCGAGCACGACGCCCACGAGGACGACGAGCGCGAGCACGGTGAGGGCGGCCGAGGCGCGGCGCGTCAGCATCGGGCTAGCCGGCGAATGGCGGCACGTGCGCGCGCAGCCGCTCCACCATCCGCGCCGGGCTCTCGTCGACGACGAGGAGCGCGCGGTGCTCGGGGCGGACAAAGCGCTCGGCCGTCGCATGGTCGAAAAAGCGGACGAGCGGCGCGTAGTAGCCCGCGACGTCGAGCAGGCCGCACGGCTTGGGGTGAAAGCCGAGCTGGGCCCACGTCATCATCTCGGCGATCTCTTCCAGCGTCCCCAGACCGCCGGGAAGGGCGACAAAGGCGTCGGCCAGGTGCGCCATGAGCGCTTTTCGCTCGTGCATCGTCGTGACGACGTGCAATTCGCTCAAGCCCATATGCCCGACCTCGCGGTCGGCGAGGGCCTGCGGAATCACGCCCGTCGCCTCGCCGCCACCCGCCAGCACCGCGTCGGCGACGACGCCCATCAGGCCGACGCGCCCGCCACCGGTGATGAGCCCGATGCCTTCGGCCGCCAGGTAGGTACCAAGCGCATGTGCGGCTTCGGCATAGGCCGGCCGCGCGCCCGCGCTGGAGCCGCAGTAAACACAAAGGCGACGGAGCTCGGGCACAGGCGGCAACGTGGGTGCGCGGCAAGCTACACGCCGGCGGCTGGCGGCGTATCGACGCGGCCGGCCGGCCGCTGTAGGCCTCGCGCGCACCTCCCGCTATGTACTCGCGGGAGGCGCAGCTCAGGGCGAATCATCGGGAGGCGGGAACGGACGGCGGCGGTGGTGCTAAAATCAATGGGTCATGAAGGCCTTTCGCCTTCCCGGGGGCGCACGCGGTACAGCCGACGTAGCTTCCCGGCCCGCAGCGGGAATCCCGGCCGACCGGCCTCTCTCTCCTCGCTGTCCGTTCCGCCGCACTCACCCGTCCCGCATCCGCGTCATGAAGAACAACTCCGCCTTCTTCACGGTCGTCATTATCGCCGCCTCCGTTGTCGCGTACCTCATCTACGCGTTCCTGATTCCTGAATATGTCCGAGAGGGCGGTCCGCTCGTGGCGGTCCTGATTGCGCTGACGCTGATGGTGGTCACGTTCACGATCGAGCGCCTGCTGTCGCTGCGCAAGGCCAGCGGCCGCGTCGCGGCGATCCCGTTCATGCGCGACCTCCAGGCGCGCCTCGCCAACGACGACATCGCCGGTGCTATCGAGGCCTCCAAGAAGCAGCAGGGCACGCTCGGCTCGGTCCTCGGGGCCGGCCTGCGCCGCTACCAGTCGCTCGTCCAGATGGGTGGCTCGGACCGCAAGGACACCGAGGAGGAGATCCGCGCCGCCATTGAGGAGGCGACGATGCTCGAGGTGCCGCTGCTCGAGCGCAACCTCGTCGCCCTCTCGACGATCGCGTCCATCGCGACGATGGTCGGCCTGCTCGGCACAACGCTCGGCATGATCCGCGCCTTCGCCGCGCTCGCCTCGTCGTCCGGCGCGCCGGATGCCGTCCAGCTCTCGCTCGGCATCTCGGAGGCGCTCATCAACACGGCCGGTGGCCTCATCGCGGCCATCATCGGCATCGTCGCGTACAACTACTTCACGACGAAGGTCGATTCGTTCACGTACAACATCGACGAGGCGGCGGCGACGATGGTCCAGACGCTCGCACACAAGCGGGCCATGGCCACGCGTTAAG
>DASVSE010000012.1:0-7011 GCA_036388235.1 Rubricoccaceae bacterium
TGGCGGACCTGCCGCTCCTGCCACGCCCACAGCGCCTCGGGCGAGGACCAGCGCCGCGTGCGCGTCCACGCGTAGCTGCCGAGCAGGCGCAGGCGGCCTGTCACGGGGCGTCGTGGGAGAGGACGACGCGGAGGTCGGGCCGTGCCGCCATCAGCCGGTGCAGCCGCCACTGCGTCTCGCGCGTTGCCGCGGCATCGTGCAGAACCGCCCGGCCGAGGCGCGGGAGCGGCGCGTTGTCGCGAATGGCACCGAGCGTCCACGCGGCGTCGGCGGCGAGGAGCGTCGGGGGGCCGCCGGCGGGCTCGAGGTAGAGGCCCATCTGGCCGGGCGCGTGGCCGGGCAGCGGGATGCCGAGCATCTGACCGTCGCCGAACAGGTCGACCCCGTCGCGGAACGGTGCCAGTCCGGCGGGGAGCGCCACACGGCGTTCGGGTGCGTGCACGCGGGCGGCGAGGTCGTCGGGCAGGAGTTGGGGCAGGATGCCTGCGCGGACGGCCCGGACGCCGTGACGGCCGCGTACGGCCTCGACCGCCTCGGGGAGCACGTGGATCGCGGCGTTCGGGAAGTCCCGGAGGCCGCCGACGTGGTCGGCGTGGAGGTGCGACAGGACGACATGACCGAGCGCGTCTGGCGCGATGCCGCGGGCGGCGAGTTGCGCCGCGGCCGTCTCGTCTTGCCGGACCGACATCGGGGTCGCCCAGCGGTAGAAGCGGTACGGAAACCGTCGCGTCGCGTCGCGGATGCGCGGCGCATAGCCCGTATCGAACAGGACCGGGCCGGCGTCGTGGCCCTCGATGAGCGCGATGCCAGCCGGAAAACGCCGCGTTCGCCACCGCCCGCCCGCGACGGCGGCGGCCTCGGGGGCCGTGCAGAATCCGGCGGTGAGCAGGGTCAGGCGGAGTGGCATCGGGTGGCGGTCAGAGGCCCGCGACGAACTCGGCGAGGCCGCGGTCGACGCTTGGAGGGCCGACGATGCCAAGGTCGCGGCGGATGGCCGACACGTCGAGCGTCTGCGTGTGGGCGAGGACCGAGACGCCGTAGTGCGTCAGCGGCGGCTCATGTCGGATGCCGAGGCGGCGGAAGGTCCACTCGAAGGCCGCCGCGGCGGCGAGCGCACGGGTCGTCGAGAGGCGGCGCGTCGGAGCGGGCACACCGAGGGCGGTGGCGAGGCGGTCGATCATGTCCCAGACGGCGACGGGCTCGGCGTCGGCGACATTGTACAGGCAGCCGCGGATCTCCGGCGGGCCGTCGAGGCACGCGACGACGGCGTCGACGGCCGTCCCGATGTAGGTCACGCTCGCCCGGTTGCGGCCGTCGCCGATGCGCGGCAGGCGTCCTGCGCGGAGGGCCGCCGCGAGGCGCGGGAGCACGACGCGATCGCCGGGACCATAGATCGCCCGCGGGCGCACGACGACGGCGTCGAGGCCGTCGCGGACGGCCGCGGCGACGAGCGCCTCGCCGGCGCGCTTGGTCGCGGCGTAGGCCGTAAGCGGGACGGGCGGGAGCGGGTCCGCCTCCGTCACGTTCTCGCGGCTTTCGACCCCGAAGCAGACGGACGGCGTCGAGACGTGGACGAGACGCCGAACGCCAGAGGCGAGACACGCCTCGACGACCGTCTGCGTCCCGACGACGTTGGCGGCCCAGAAGTCCCGAGCAGGTCCCCACGGCGCGGCCAGCGCTGCGCTGTGGACGACGGCCTCGCAGCCCGCGACGGCCGCCCGGACGCCCGCCGTGTCGGCGAGATCTAGGCGTACAAAGTGGACCCCGTCGCGCTCCAGAGCGGCTCCCGCCCGCGCGTCGCGGCCCGTCCCGACGACAGCGCGACCGCTCGCCGCGAGGCGACGCGCCACCGCCCCACCGAGGAATCCGGTCGCGCCGGTGACGAGCGTAGGCATGGCGGGCAGCGCAGGCATCCGGGAAGGTCGCGTTTGGCGCGGCCCTTTATTCGCCGTTCCACTCGATGTCGTGCGTCGTCGCCGCGAGCGGTGAGATCCGGTGACGGAGGGCTCGCGCGAGAAACGTCCCGACCGTTAGCGCCTGCCCAGCGGCAGGCCACGGATCGGCGGCGTCCCACGCGACGTCGCGGGCGATGACAAACGCCTCGCGCCACCGGGCGTCGAAGCCGCACGCGACGCCAGCCGCAAGCATCGGCCCGGCCAGCATGGCGTCTCCGCCCGACGGCACGAGTGGCGTGTCAGGCACGTCGAGGCCGAGAAATACGCGCGCGAAGGCCGGATCGCCGCGGAACAGGTGAAGGCCGCTCGTCGCGCGCGGGTTGCACTCAATGGCCTGGATGCGCCCGTCGGGCGTCTCGATGAGGTCGAGCGCGATCTGGCCGGTGAACTGCATGGCCGCGACGAGGCGGCGGGCCGCATCGAAGGCAGCCGCGTGCGCCTCGGCGCGGAACCACACGCCAGCATGCCCGGCGACGTACGGCGTCGCGTAGGCGGCATGTGCAACGATGCGCCCTGCGCGCGCAACCGAATAGGTGCACACCTGCCGGCCGGCAACAAATCGCTGGGCGACGGTTGGCCGCTCGGGGCTCGGACGGAGTGCGGCCAGCCGCGCCCCGGGTGCCCCCGGACCTGCGCGGTGCGGCGGCACGAGCGCCTCGGTCCCGAACCGAGAGAAGGCGGGCTTGAGCACCCACTGATCGGTGAGAAACGGTGCGAGCGCCCTAGCCGACTCCACGCGGTGCGTCTCGGGGACGGGGACACCGGCCTCTTCGGCGGCCTGCGCAAAGCGGCCTTTGTCGTGCAGGCGCTCCAGCGTCTCTGGCGAGCTCGTGAACACCGGTAGCCCCTGGGCAAGCCCGCGCGAGAGCACAAACGTCTCCTCACACGTCGGCACGACGACAACCGCCCGCTCGTCGCGAACAAGGCGTTCGACGGCGTCAAGGAACGCCTCGGGACGCTGACGCGGCGGTGGCACGCGCACACTCCGCGCGACGACTCGCGACGGCCGCGTGAGCGGGAACGCGAGGCTCTCAGCTACGACCACGCGGCAGCCGGCCCGCGCGAGGTGCCGTGCAAGGTCGAGCGCGACGGGCGCGCGGCCACCGGTCAGGAGGACAGTCGGGGTCGGGACGGACACAGCCCGAACATAAAAAACCGGCCGGCGGACGAGTCGTCCACCGGCCGGCTGAACCCTGGCACGTCTGTCCTAGATCTCCTCGGGCGTGTACACGTCGCGCAGGATGCCCTGAAGCTTCGTGCGGCCACGGTTGATGCGGCTCTTGACCGTGCCCATTGGGAGGCCCGTGATGTCGGCGATCTCCTCGTAGGCGAGCTGCTGCACGTCGCGCAGGACGACGACCTCGCGGAACTCCTCAGGGATCTGCGCGAGCGCCTCCTGAATGTGGCGGTCCTGGATCGTGGACTCCGCGTGCTTGTCCGGCAGGAACGTCTCGTCCGGGATCTCCACCTCGTACTCCTCGTCGTCGCGGTTCACAGACTGGAGCGAGTACAGCCGGCGGCGCTTGCGCTTGCGGTACTCCGAGCGGGCGAGGTTGCCGGCGATGGTGTACAGCCACGTCGAGAACTTGGCGATTCGGCGGTAGCTGTGGCGGTTGCGGTAAACACGCAGGAACGTCTCCTGAAGCAGGTCCTCGCACTCCTTGATGTCGCCGAGAAAGCGGTAGATGTAGTTCGTGAGCGAGTCGTGGTAGCGGCTCACGAGAATGTCGAAGGCCTCGACGGTCCCCATCTGGAACTGCGACATCAGGTCCTCGTCGGTCATCGCGATGAGGACAGCGTGGTTCTTTGACGTCGGCGTCTGAACGGCTTCGGCGGCCTTGGCAAACGTCTGCTTTTTCAGAGTCGGCATTGCGTCGGGGAGGCGAGGGAGGCCAGCGGCAGAGGCCCGTTGGCAGAATGTCAGTGATGTCTGGTTAGACAAGGACCATGCCCGCCGGCGGTGTCAGTACCGTTCGGGAACACGCTCGGGAACTTCCCTACGCACAGGTTCCCGCCCTGGCGCAGCCACTCGCCGCAGGGCAAGCAGCAGAATGAGGCGCTCGTCGCGTCGCGAACCGCCTTTTAGTTCCAGATCGGCCGCAAGTAGCGCGCCGAGGGCCCGCCGAAGTCCGGTCGGTCCGTAGCCGCGGGCGGCCCTGACGTATTCGGGGATCGTAAACGGCGGTACGCCGATCTGTCCGGCAAGCTGCGGTTCCGGCAGGTTCTGGTTCAGACAACCTGTCAGCCGCCACAGCTTCAGCAGGTAGGCCGAGAGCAGGGCGACGAGCTTGATCGCCTCGCTCCGCCCGTTCGACGCGCGGCAGACGAGCGCATCGGCGATGGCGAGGGCCCGTGGGGCGTCGCCGGCTGCGAGAGCGCTCTGCAGCTCAAACGGGTTCTCGTCGCGGCTGTGGCCCGCCGCGTGGACGACGTCGTCGCGGGTAACGCGCTTCCGGTCGCCGACGAACGCCACGAGCTTGTCGACCTCGTTGGCAACCGTCCGCAGGTCCGTTCCCGCGAGCTCGGCGAGCATCGCCGCCGCCCCACTCTCGACCTCGACGCGGGCGCGCTTGAGCCGCGCCTCGACAAAGGCGGGAATCTGACGATCCTTGTAGGCCGGAAACTCGCCCGCGACGGCGTGCTGCTTCAGCGCGCGGTACGGATGCGCCGACAGATTCGGCTTGCCCGTGCAGATCAGGATCACGGTCGCGCTCGGGTTCGGGCGCTCGGCGTAGTCCTTGAACAAGATGTTCTGGTCCAACTTCTCGAACCCCCGCACGACGATCAGGCGTCGCTCCGCCATCATCGGAAACTGCGCGCACTGCGCGAGCACGGCTGGCGCCGACGCCTCGGGGCCGAAGACGATGTCGAGGTTGAAGTCCCGCGTCGCCGGCTCGACGGCGTGATGGACGGCGAGTGCCTGCAGCTCGTCGATCAGGAAGCCCTCATCGCCGTAGAGGAAGTACAGCGGCGCGAAGCGGCCGTGGCGAAAGGCGGTCGCGAGGTCGTCGTAGGACGCGCCGGTCGAGGCGCGGCGGTTTCCCTGGGCCATCGGGGCGGGGCGGGCGAGCCGTCAAGATCGCACGGCCCCGGGCACCACCGTGTCAGCTGCTAGGCGGGCGCATCGTTACGTCGGCCTCGTGGAGCCGGTAGGCGATCTCCTTGAGCCGGTCGGCGTCGTGCTGGACGATGCGCAGGACGGCGCCGTAGAGGTCCGTCGGCGTTCCATCGACGGTGTGGGCGCGGCTCCACGCCTCGCGCGCGAGGGCCGCCGCCTGCGCCCGCAGGTCACGCCGGGCGGCGGCAACGTCAGCAAGGAGGGCGTCGAGCGGTCCGTCGGTCGGGGGCACCTTGGGCATCCGGATCGACAGCTCGGCCGGCGCGTCGGGCGCGAACCACCCGACGAACGTCTCGCGGTCCAGGCGGGCGAGGGCGGCGAGCATGTCGCGAACCGAAAGGTCGGTCGGCATCGGGGCCTGCTCGATGGCCCATGGCGGGAGCGCGCCGAGGAGCGGGCCGAGGGCAGTCGCTTCGTCCTCGAGCCAGCCCATTTGGTCCAGGAGCGCCTCGCGGCGTGCGGCGAGCGTCGCGGCGTCGCTGGCGGGGCGAGCGTGGGCGTCCAGGTCGACAGTCATCGGGATAGCGGGATTACAGGAGAGACGGACGAGGCCGAGCAGCGGGGTGCAACGGGCCGTTCCGCTCTCGCCCGTCTTGCTGTCCTACACCTCCTGCGCAAGCGGCTCCGAGGGGTCCGTGTCCGGCACATGCGCGACGGCCGCCTCGATGGCACCGACGTAATCCAGACGGTTGCGGAGCGTGTGGATGTTGTTGTCGGGCCGGTGTGCCCAGTCGCCGGCGGGCTGACCGTTGCGTTGCCGCGCGAGAAAGTTCAGGCGGTCTTCGAGGCGCTCCTTGGGCATGAGCAGCTTGTCGAGCCCGAAGTGGGCCTCCTCGCGATGCTGGAACGTCATGTCGTACTCCTTGGACATCACGATGGCCTCCTCGGGGCAGACCTCCTCGCAGAAGCCGCAAAAGATGCAGCGGAGCATGTTGATCTCGAACCACGCCGGCTCGCGCTCCTTGATGTCGTCCGTGATCTCGTGGGCCTGCATTGAGATGGCGAGCGGCGGGCAGGACCGCGCGCAGAGGCCGCAGGCGACGCAGCGCGGGCGGCCCTCCTCGACGACGAGGACCGGGCGGCCGCGGTACGTGTCCGGCGGGTACCACTGCTCCTCGGGGTACTCGAACGAGTAGCTGTCGAGAGTCATCTTGGACGCCGAGTAGCCCAGGCCCTTGAAGATCTCAGGCAGGTAGAGACGCTCCCAGAAGTTGAGCGTCCGCTCATTGGCGGTGGCGGAATAGACGGGCGTGCCGGGCATGGCGGGGCGTGTTTCAGGTACCGGAAGCTACGCCGCACGGCGCGCCGGGTTCGCCTACCGCAGCGCGCCGACCGCGAGGAACAGGCGGAGTCCGCCCGTCGGCTGGCCTGCGTTGAGCACGCCGAACGCCTCGGCCCCGAGCCCGATGCCACGGCTTACGGCGACGACCGCCTGGGCACTCCCGTACGCGCCGGCGTACGTCTGCCCGACAAGCCGATTCCTGCCCGCCACCGCCTCAAACGTATTCACGCGGACGACCGCTGGGCCGGCCGCGACCGATCCGACGAGCGCCCCGGACCGTCCGGCGACCCCGGCCGCGACGTGGGCCTCGGACACGCTCTCGACCGACGAACTGAAAAACCCCAAGGGCTCGCTCGCGACCGTCGCGCCGGCGTCGACGACAGCAGCGCCGAGGCCGAGCGGGACCGTCATGCGCACGCCGGCATTGGCCATTCCCCTCCCGCGGGACGACGACGTGCTCGGCCCGAAGCCGAACGAGAACCACGACGGAACGCCCGGATCGTCGGCTCGCGAGTCGGCGCGGGCGGCGGGCGGAAGCGGCGGGACGGGCGCTGCCGGGGGGGCCTCCGGCCGCGGGCCGGGCGGGAGCAGCGGCCGCTGGGCCGAGGCGGGCTGGAGCGCGGCAGCCGCCGCTATCAGGAGGAACGCGAGACGCA
>DASVSE010000013.1:0-4062 GCA_036388235.1 Rubricoccaceae bacterium
CGCCGAGCGCGCGAACGCAGGCGACGGTGTTCATGACCGTCGCGTGGTACACGGTCGGGGGGCTGGCTGCGGCTGCGATGGCCCGCCAACTCCGGCGCTGACCGTTTAGCCCAGCGCCGCGACGAGCGCCGGAAGGGCCTCGGGCGTCGAGAGGACGACGTGTGCGCCGGCCGACATCCGGGTCCGCTGGTGCCCGGCAAGGTCGTGACCCGGAGGCACGACCCCGACGGGGATGACGCCTGCCGCACGTGCCGCCCCGATGTCGTCGACGCTATCGCCGGCGAACAGGGCCGTTTCGGCTCGCGTCCCGAGGCGTTCGAGCGCGCGGAGCACGCCGAACGGGTGCGGCTTTTCACGCCCCGCCTGCTCGTCCATGCCAACGACGATGGGGATCAGGTCCGTCCACCCGAAGCGCGCGAGCGTCCACTCGGCGTCAGCCTCGGGCCGGCCGGTGACGAGCGCGAGGCGGACGGTCTGAGCAAGCTCGGCGAGGGTCTCGGTCCGGATCAGGGCAGGCTCGGACGCGATGAGCCCGTCAAAGTCGGACCCACGGTAGCGCGCCTGGAAAGTGGCGACGACGGTGTCGTACGGGACGTCCACACCGGCCTCGCGAAGGAGGGCGTGCGAGAGCACCCAGTCGTTGTTGTAGCCGCCGGCATCTTTGAGCGCCTGCACGCGGCCCGGAGGCGGCGGGGCGCCCGCGAGGGCGGCCACGGTCTCGTCGATGGCGCGCCGGAACGAGCCGCGGACGTCGACGAGCACGCCGTCCATGTCGAGCAGGACCGTTTCGATCACCGGGGCCGGGATAAAGGAGTGTGGGAAACGGGCCGGCGCACCCGGGGATCCGTCTCCGGAAAGTCGTCATCCCTTACTCGCCGGTCCGCAGCAGGTCGTCATTCGTCGGCGTCTCGCGGATGCGGTCCGTGAGGGCCGCGAGGGCGGCGCCAGGGCCAAGGCCAATCAGGCCTGCCCGCAGCGAGCGGACGGCCGCGAGGCGCTCGGGCGAGAGCAGCACCTCGACCCGCCGGGTGCTGCTCGCAAGCACGTCGATGGCGGGAAAGAGGCCGGCCGCGGCCAGGTCGCGGCGGAGGCGGATCTCGAGGTTGCCCGTGCCGGCAAACTCCTCAAAGACGGCGTCGTCGAGCGCGCTGCCCGTCTCGACGAGAATCGTCGCCAGGACGGTGAGGCTGCCGCCTTCCTCGACCGCGCGCGCGGCGCCGAAAAAGCGCTTCGGCCCGCGCGCGGCCGCCGGATCCAGCGTCGACGCCGGTCGCGCCTCGGCCCGGGCGACGCTGTTGTGCGCGCGCACAAGCCGCGTCACCGAGTCCAGAAGGATCACCACGTCTTGCCCGGCCTCGACGAGGCGCTTGGCCTTTTCGAGGACGAGGTCGGCGACGTGGACCTGCCGCTCGGGCGGCTCGTCGAACGTCGTCGCGACGACTTCGGCGTCGGGGAGGACGCGCTCGGCGGCCGTCGCGTCCTCCGGGCGCGCGTCGACGAGGAGCACGATGAGCGTCGCCTCGGGGTGGCCGGCACGGATGGCGAGGGCGAGATGCTCGACGAGCGTGGACCGTCCCGCACCCGGAGGGGCGACGATGAGCCCGCGCTGCCCTTTGCCGATGGGCGCAATCAGGTCCACGAGACGCGCCGTCAGAGCGGCGTCCGGGGGGAGCGCTTCGGCGCCCGGACCCGGTTCGAGACGCAGCGGCGCGTCGGGGTAGCCCGGCGTGAGAAAGTCGTAGCCCGTGCGCTCGGTAAACAGCTCGGGCGTACGGCCGTTGACCGAGTGGACGCGCAAGAGCGCAAAAAAGCGCTCGCCTTCCTTGGGCGGCCGCACCTGACCGTCGACCGTGTCGCCGAGGCGCAGGCTGAAGCGCTTAATCTGACTCGGCGAGACGTAGATGTCGTCGGCCGACGGGAGGTAGCTGTACTCGGCCGACCGGAGGAAGCCGTAGCCGTCCGGCAGCAGCTCCAGCACGCCGACTTTGCGGATGAGGCCCTCCAAGACCGCCCGCGCCGGGTCGAAGTCCTGCATGTACGCCGGCCACGAGGCGGCGATCGGCCGGCGCACGCGAACGGGCCGCCGGCGCACGTCCGTCCGGCCTGCGGGGCCCGACGCCTCGGCCGCCTGCGCTTCGAGAATCTCGTAGATCAGGTCGCGACGCTGCGTGCCGGCGTCGGCGACGAGCCCGAGAGCGCGCGCGGCGTCGTGGAGGTCGTCGTCGGACATCCGCTCCAACGAAGCAATGGTCATGAGAAGAGCCGGCGGGGCCGGACACGGAGAAAGGGCGGGTGCGCAGCGGGCCGCACCGTCGGAAGGGAGAGGGGCGCGCAGAAGGGCGGAGCGCGCGTGCAAAAGCTAGACCTCAGCGCGTTGCCGTGCACGCGCGCTACGGGGCCGTCGCTCGGACGGCCAACGCAGGCTGCGGATCCTCCACGCCGCGTTCGCCTGGGGCGGGTTTACCGTGCGACGGCGACGGCGCGCAGTTCACGGATGACCGTCACCTTGATCTGGCCCGGGTACTCCATCTCGCGCTCGATGCGCCGCGAGATATCGACGGCGAGCGCCTCCGACAGCGCGTCCGACACGACCGTCGTGTCGACGACGACGCGAACTTCGCGGCCGGCCTGGATGGCGTAGGCCTGCACGACGCCCTCGAAGCCTGCGGCGATCTCTTCGAGCGCCTTGAGACGCTGCACGTACCGTTCGAGCGACTCGCGCCGGGCCCCCGGCCGCGCGCCCGACGACGCGTCCGCAGCCTGCACGAGTGGCGCAATCGTCGTCGCCATCGGCACCTCGTCGTGGTGCGCCCCGACGGCGTTGCACACGTCCGGGTGCTCCTTGTAGCGCCGGCACAGCTCCATCCCGACGATCGCGTGCGGCTGCTCGAGGTTTTCCTCGGCGACCTTGCCGATGTCGTGCAGCAGGCCGGCGCGCTTGGCCTTGCGCGCGTCGAGGTCCAGCTCGGACGCCATGAGCGCGGCCAGCTTGGCGACCTCGATCGAGTGCGCGAGCAGGTTCTGGCCGAAGCTCGTCCGGTACTTCATTCGCCCGACCATGCGGACGAGCTCGGGGTGGAGGCCGTGGATCTGGAGTTCGAGCGCGGCCTGCTCGCCCGCCATCACAATCTCCTCCTCGACCTCGCGGCGAACTTCTTCGACCACTTCCTCGATGCGCGCCGGGTGGATGCGGCCGTCGGCTAGCAGGCGCACGAGGGCCATTCGGGCCACCTCGCGGCGGACCGGGTCGAAGCCCGACACGAGCACGGCATCGGGCGTGTCGTCGACGATGACTTCGATGCCCGTGGCCGCCTCGAACGAGCGGATGTTGCGCCCTTCGCGGCCGATGACGCGGCCTTTCATGTCCTCGGACATCAGCGGCACGGCGGTCACCGTGTGCTCGATGGTCGTCGTGGCGGCGATGCGCTGGATGGCCTTGAGGATGACCTTCTGCGCCTCGCGCTGGGCGGTTCGCTTGGCCTCGTCGCGGGCGTCTTTGACCTCGCCCGCAGCTTCGAGACGCGCCTCGCGCGTGATCTCGGCCGTGAGCTGGGCGCGGGCCTCGTCGCGGCTGAGGCCCGCGGCCCGTTCGAGCGTCGCAAGCGTCTCGTCAACGAGGCGGCCGAGGCGCTCGGTCTCCGACGCGAGGTGGGCCTCGGCCGCGTCGGCGTCGCGTTCGCGGGCGGCGACCTCCTGCTGGCGGCGGCCCGCGGTCCGGGCGAGGCCCTGGATCTGCTCCTGGAGGGCACTGGCCTCGGCGCGGCGCGCGGCGGCTTCGGCCGCGAGCGTTTCGACGGCCACGGCCGCCTGTTCGAGAGCGGCTTCGCGCTGAGCCGCTCGGCGCAGACGTGCGTCGAGGCGCTCGCGGAGCGTCTCAGCGTCGGCGCGGGCGCGTGCCTGTTCTTCCTTGGTCTGGAGAACCTGCTCGTCGAGGCGCTGCTGGTGCTGGCGGAGCGCGTCGCGTTCGCGAGCCGCGGCTTCGCGCTCACGGAGGGCTTCAGCGCGAGCCCGGACAACCTCAGCCCGCGCCGTCTCGACGTGCTCGCGTCGGAACGTGGCCGT
>DASVSE010000014.1:0-3123 GCA_036388235.1 Rubricoccaceae bacterium
GCGGCCCTGCTGGCCGAGGTCGAGCCGCTCGTGTGCATGCCCGAGCCCGCGTGACGCGCGCCGCCCTCTTGCTCGCGGCCCCCTTCGTCCTCGCCGGGTGCGCCGCCCGGACCGCCCTGCCGGGCCCGATGGCCCAGCCCGGCCGGTTCGATGCAGCGGCATGGCTGGCCGAGGCGCGGCCCTACGCCGACGTCGTCTCGGACTTGACGTTCGACGTCGAACCGGACGCCGTCTCCGACGCACGCAGGGCAGAGGCCAAGCGCCTCGGGACAGAACTCGACGCGGCGGTCGGCTGGGAGCGGGCGTGCGACACCTTCTGGGACGCCGAGAGCCAGCGCGAGGTCTACGAACCGACCGAGCCGGGCGGAGGCCACGGCCTCCGGGGAACGTACACGGTCGAGCGCGTGGGCGAGGCTGAGCACGTCGTCGTCGTCACGTGCAACTTCGGCGCCTACCAGGGCTCCTACGCTATGGTCCACCTCGACGGCCAGCGCGCAGCGCTGTTGAAGGCGGACAACATCGGGATGGCGGGCCAGCCGTACGGCCCGCCCTCGGCCGTGTACTCAGAGGCCTATTTCCAGGGCGGCACCCGGGGCTTCGAGACGTTCGCGAAGGCGCGCGGGCTCGGCGACTGCGGGATCCTCTCACGGTATGAGGTGGCCGGGTTCGGCGAGGCAACGCTCGTCCAGGCGCGCGCCCGAGACTGCGACGATGCCCCCGAGATTGCGCCGCCTGTGGATGAGTGGCCTGTCGTCTTCCCGCGCCCATGACCGTCACTGTCTCGCCAGCCATCGCGCTTGCCGGCACCGTCGTGCTGCCGGCCGACAAGTCGGTCGCTCATCGGGCGGCAATCCTGGCCGCACTCGCTCGGGGGCGCTCGGAGATCGTCGGCTTCTCCGATGCGGCGGACCCGCAGTCCACCCTCGCGTGCCTGCGTGCGCTCGGCATCGAGACCGAGACGGGCGAGGACGGGCGCCTGATCGTCCACGGCGGGACGCTGCGCGCACCCGACGGGCCCCTCGACTGCGGCAACTCGGGCACGACGATGCGCCTGCTGATGGGCGTGCTCGCCGGGCAGCCGTTCGAGTCTGTTCTGACGGGCGACGCGTCGCTCTCGGGCCGCCCGATGGCGCGCGTTGCGGACCCGCTTCGTGCGATGGGAGCGGACATCGAGCTGACGGACGGCGCGGCGCCAGTCACGATCCGCCCCGCCCGGCTCGTCGGTTCGACGTACCGCCTGGCGGTCGCCTCGGCGCAGGTCAAGAGCGCGGTTCTGCTCGCCGGGCTGTTCGCCGAGGGCCGCACGACGGTCGTTGAGCCGGTCCCGACGCGCGACCACACGGAGCGGATGCTCGGGCTCGGGTCGATCGTGCTCGGCGACGCCCGCCACGTGTCCGTCGAGGGGGGCGCCCGGCCCAACGCCGGCTTGCGCGTCGTCCCCCGCGACGTCTCGGCGGCGGCCTTTTTCCTCGTCGCCGGGAGCACGGCCGAGGCGGCGGTGATCCAGATGAACGCCGTCGGCGTCAACCCGACGCGCTCGGCGGTGATCGACGTGCTGCGGGCGATGGGGGCCGACATCCGGCTCGCCAACGAGCGCGACCGTGGCGGCGAGCCCATCGCGGACGTGCGCGTGAACGCGCCGCCGGCGGGCCTTTCGGGCGTTGAGATCTCAGGCGCCATCGTGCCCAACCTCATCGACGAGATCCCGGTCCTGGCCGTTGCCGCTGCCTTTGCCGAGGGCCGAACGACGATCCGCGACGCGGCCGAGCTGCGGGTCAAGGAAACGGACCGGATCGCGGCGACGGCGGCGTTTTTGCGCGCGATGGGCGCCGCGGTGAAGGAGCAACCGGACGGGCTCGTGATCGACGGCGGGCGCCCGCTGCACGGCGCGACGGTCGATGCCCGCGGCGACCACCGGATCGCGATGGCGGCGGCGATTGCCGCCCTCCACGCCACCGGCCCGACGACGATCACGGGCGCCGAGGCGGCTGCGGTCTCGTTTCCGGGCTTCTGGGACGCGCTCGACGGCGTCGCGGCAGGCTCCGTCGAGCGCGGCTAAGCAGCCTGCATGGCGAGCCGCCCGGCGGCTCAGCGACGTGCGAGGACCCAGTGGACGCGCTCGGTGCTCGGGCCGGCGCGGCGGAGGGAGAACTCGGCGTAGGCGGCGCGCTCTACGAGCGGGCTCGCGGCGACGAGGGCGCGCATCTCGTCGAGCGAGTATGCCCGCTGGACGTGCGTCTCGGTGAGCGTCGGTTCGCCAGGAGCGGTAAGGCGGAACGTCGTCGTGTGGAGGCCACTTGCGGCGTCGAAGCGGCTCGTGCGAGCATAGGCAAACGCTTCGGTCTCACCGGCGTCGTCGAACTCGGCGGCGTGGTTGAGCGAGTTGGCGGGCGTGGACTGGTCCACGATGGCGATGCCGCCCGGGGCGAGTGCGTTCGCGATGTGGCCGAGTAGGACGGCGACCTCGGCCGGGTCGAGGAGGTAATTCAGGCCGTCGTAGACTAGCAAAACGACGTCGGCGGGGGGGCCGGGGACCGGGTCGCGGAAATCCAGCACGCCGAACGTCACGGGCGAGGCGACCGTCGACTGGCGCGCCTGGACAATCATGGCCTCGGAGCCGTCGAAGGCGCGGATGGCGTAGCCGGCCGGCTCCGGCCCGAGCGGCTGAAGTTGCTCGGCGAGGGCGCCCGTCCCGCAGCCGAGCTCGATCACCGAAGCCGCGCCGGGGCGATGCGCCTCGATGAGGCGCTGGACGTGCTCGGCCCACATCGCGTAATCGACGTGTTCCATCACGGCATCATAGCCGGCGGCGAGGAGCGAGTACGGCGGGGCGGTCATCGGGGCGGCGGGCGGTCTGGAGTGGAGCGAGCGCTGAACGGAGTGGCGCGAGCGCGGCTCAAGCGTTGGGGCGGCGGGCAGCCATCGAGGCGGCCATGCGGACTGCGGCGAGCATGGACGATGGGTCCGCGAGTCCCTGGCCGGCAACGTCGAAGGCGGTCCCGTGGTCCGGGCTGGTGCGGACGACGGGGAGGCCGAGGGTGACGTTGACGCCTGCGCCCTGGGCGAGCGCTTTGAAAGGCGCGAGGCCCTGGTCGTGATACATCGCGACGACGGCGTCGGCGC
>DASVSE010000015.1:0-2136 GCA_036388235.1 Rubricoccaceae bacterium
CGGGATGCGGGCCGCGCTTCATCTCTCCGCAAGCCTCGCAGTGGGTGCGGACACCGGCGCCACGCTCCCCGAGCCGTTTGCCTCTCTGGATGCGCTCGTCGCCGTGCTTGCGCCGCCACCCGTGCCGGATGCGGTCTCGGACGAGGCGGTTCTTGCCGCGATGGGGGCGGACAAAAAGCGCGACGCTGCCGGACTCCGCTTCGTTGTCCTCGACGCGCCGGGGCAGCCACGCCTCGCGTCGGATGTGCCGGCAGGGCTCGTTCGAGCCGCGTGGCGCTACGCGCGGACCGCCTCGGCGGGCCCGCGCCGGTAGGCCGCGAAACTGACGAGTCCGGCGCCAGCCCCCTCTCCCGTCAGCGGCGCTCGATGCGCTTGGCCTCGTCCCACAGCGCGTCCATCTCGGCCAGCGACGCGTCGGAGGGTGTGCGCCCCTGCCCGGCAAGTCCTGCTTCGACGTGGCGGAAGCGGCGCGAGAAGCGCTCGACGGTTCCTCGGAGCGCCGTCTCGGGCACGACGCCCCGCATCCGCGCGACGTTGACGACGGCAAAGAGCAGGTCGCCGATCTCGGATTCGAGCGCCTCGGCCGGCGCGTCCGCGTCCAGCAAATCACGGACCTCCTGCGTCTCCTCGACAACCTTCGCCCACGCGCCCTCGGCATCGGGAAAGTCGAACCCGACCGCAGCGGCCTTGTACTGCACGCGTTGGGCGCGCAGCAGGGCCGGCATCGCGGCCGGCACGCCGTCGAGGGCCGATGGCAGCGGGGCGCCGGCGCCAGCCGCTTCGGCGCGCTCGGCCCCTTTGATCGCTTCCCAGTTGCGGAGCACATCGCCCGTCCCGCCGATGACCTCGTCGCCGAACACGTGCGGGTGGCGGCGGACGAGCTTGGCCATCTCGGCCCGCATGATGTCCGAGAGGGTGAACGTGCCGTCTGTCTCCGCGATGTCGGCGTGGAAGAGGACGTGCAGGAAGAGGTCGCCGAGTTCGGCCGCGAGCGCCCTCGGCTCGCCCCGCTCGACGGCGTCCGCAACCTCGTAGGCCTCTTCGAGCGTGAGATGCGCCGTTGAGGCGTGCGTCTGCTCGCGGTCCCACGGGCAGTCGCGGCGCAGGCGCCGCACGATGGCGACAAAGTCCTCGAAGAGCGGCGCGTCAGCGGCGGCGCGGTCCGCGTCGAGCAGGTCGAGCGCGGCCACGTCGTAGGGAAAGGGGTGAACTGGCGGGCGGGTGTGACGGTCGGCTGACACAGGGCAGAGGATATTTTGGTCTCGCAGGTTACACCCGGCCCCGTGGCGCGTCTATCCTGCTGAACACGCCCGACAGCCTCGGCCAGGGGGCGCGTTCACCGACAGTCGGCCACTTCCGGACCGACGGATTCATGTACGCAGGCCCGCGCGTCTCCAGCGCAGCCTGCACCGAGCGCGCGAGCGTTCACATCCACACGCCACCATGGCACGCGGAATCAACAAGGTCATTCTCGTCGGCAACCTCGGGCAGGATCCCGAACTGCGCTACACCGGCGGCGGCACCGCCGTCTGCAACATGCGCGTCGCGACGAGTGAGTCCTACAAGGACAAGGACGGCAACATGGTCGAGAACACCGAGTGGCACACGGTCGTGGCGTGGGCGCGCCTCGCGGAGATCTGCGGCGAGTACCTCAAGAAGGGCTCGCAGGCGTACTTCGAGGGCTCGCTCCAGACGCGGCAGTGGGAGGACAAGGAGGGCAACACGCGCTACTCGACCGAGATCAAGGTCCGCGAGATGCAGATGCTCGGCGGCAAGGGTGGCGGCGGTGGTGGCGACGACTTCGACCAGTCCGAGCGCGCCCCGCGCCAGCAGGCCGCGCCCCGCTCCGGCGGCGGTGGCGGCGGGTACGGGGGCGGTGGCAACGACGGCGGCGGTGGACGTCCGCCGCAGCGCCAGCAGCCCAAGCCGGCCGCGGACGACGCGTACGACTTCACGCCGGACGACGACCTCCCGTTCTGATCGGCACGGACGACCAGACAGGCCTGCGCGGGGCGGCATCCTTTGGGACGCCGCCCCGCGCGCGTTTTCGCTGTCCGCGGGCGCGGCCGTCCGCGGATTCCTGACCGGTCCGTTTCCCTGCCGCTCCGGCCGGGCACGCGATCTTTGACGGCGTGG
>DASVSE010000016.1:0-7421 GCA_036388235.1 Rubricoccaceae bacterium
CGTCTCGGTCTGGTGGCGGGCGAGGCCGAACGTGGCCGGCGCGAAGGCGTCCTGGGTGTGGCACGTCTGGCAGTCCGCCTCGGCGCTGAGCGTCCCGGCGTGGGCGTCGGTGTGGCAGCTCCGGCACTCGGTTGCGCGGACGGCCGGGAACGTCGCCCCGTCGCCCGAGCCTGTCGCCGTAATGTGAAAGCCGGCGTCGTCGCGGACGGTCCGGCCACCCGGCGACCCGTCTCCGTGGCACGCCGTACACGTCGCCCCGGCGTGGGCGCCGACGAGCGCGAAGCCGGTGTGGGCCTGGTGGTCGAACCGGTCGGCGTCGAACGAGGCGGCCATCCGGGCCCAGCCCGTCGGCGCGTGGCACGTCTGGCAGTCGGCCCCGAGGGCGCCGTCGTGAGCGTCCTCGTGGCAGCTTGCACAGGCCGTCTCGGCGCTCGCGAAGACGGCGCGGGCGCCGCCGGCGTGACAGCTCGCGCACGACGCCTCGACGTGCTGGCCGACGAGCGGGAAGCCGGTCCGGGCGTGGCTGAAGCCGGGCGTGGCCTCCCACCGCGTCGGCGCGTGGCACGTCTGGCAGCCCTGGCCGGCGAACTGATTGCCGTGCGGGCTCTCGTCCGCGTGGCACGACGCGCACGCCTCGGGCGTCCCGGCGAAGCGGGCCGTCGGTCCGCTTCCGTGGCACGACGCGCACGAGACGCTCGCGTGCGCCCCGGCGAGCGGAAAGCCGGTCTGCTGGTGGTTGAAGCCCTGCGAGGCCGTGCTCCACCGCGACGTCTCGTGGCACGACGCGCACGTCTGGCCGGCGAACTGGCGCCCGTGCGGGCTCTCGTCGCGGTGGCACGAGGCGCAGTCGTCGGGGACGTTGCGAAAGCGGGCGGCGCCGCGTCCCTCGGCGCCGTGGCAGCCGGTACACGATGTCCTCACGTGCGCGCCCGTCAGCGCAAAGCCGGTCTGACGGTGCGAGAACGCGCGCGTGTCGTTCCACCCGCTCGGGGCGTGGCAGGTCTGGCAACTCTGGCCGGCGAGAGCCGAGGTGTGCGGGCTTTCGCTCCGGTGGCACGTCTCGCACGTCTCGCCGACGCCGAGGAACGTCTCGGCGAGCCGCCCGGCCGCGCCGAGGGTCTGGCGGACGCCCGCGTCGGTGATGCGGGCGGGCGTGTGGCAGCTGCGGCACGCGACGCTGCGGTGCTGGCCGGCGAGCGTGAACCCGGTCCGCGTGTGGTCGAACCCGCGCGCCGACACGGGGGCCGGGTCGAAGGCGCGGCCCTCGTGGTCGGTGTGGCACGTCGCGCAGTCGCGCGCGACGTTGGCGTGCAGCCCCTCACGGCGGCGGATCCGGTCGCGGATCGGCGTGTGGCACGTCAGGCACTTGGCCGGATCGATCCCCCGGCGCCCGAGCGCATGGCACTGCGTGCAGTTGCGCAGCCCTTCGAGGGATGCGTGCGTGCGCGTGAGCGGACCGGGCGAAAGAAGTTGTGCGTGCACGGGAGCGGCGACGAACAGAAGGAGGGCGACCGCGAGCGTCTGCGCACGGCGTGCACAGGTCTGCGCACCGGGTGCGCGACGTCGCGGCCTGCCCGTGCGCATCACCGAGGCGACTGGAGGTCCGTGATGAGGGTTCGAAGGCGCGACCGGTCGGCGGGCGCCGGGCCGCCGCTGACGACGGCCGCCTGGACGCCGCCGACGGTCGGGCCAGCAGCCACAGCGGGGACCGTCGGGTGCCCCGCCGGGAGCGTCGGGTGGCCGGCGGGGAGTGTGGCCGAGGCCATCGCCCCGGGGGGGAGCGGCGGCGCTGAGCCTGCCCGAGGCGGGAAGGCGGCTGCGGTTGCTGGGCCGGCTGCGGCCATCGCGTCGAGCTGGGCGAGGGCGTCAGACGCCTGGCGGGCCATCGCGGCGTCGGCCGACTGCGCCGCGACGGGCATCCAGCGGGCCTTGGCTTCGGCGCGCTGCCCCGCGTTGGCGAGGGCGGCTCCGGCGTTGTACGCTGCTGACGGATCGCCCGGAAAGTGCTCCAGCATGCGGTCTGAGGCCTTCACGACGTCGTCCCACTGCCCAAGCGCGCCGTAGGCCTGGGCAAGGTCGAGCCACACCTGGCGGTCTTTCGGGTCCACGGCGAGCGCGTCCTCATACGCCTCGGCCGCCTCGGCGGAGCGGTGCGCGTCGTGCAGGAAGCGCGCGAGCGCGAGGTGCGCACCGGCGCTGTCCGGGTGAACCTCGGCCGTCGCCCGCAGCGCCATCAGGCGGCTGTGAACGCCCGGGTCGACGTTGTCGGCGGCCGGCGACGGTGGCGTCGCGGGCGCTGCCGAGGGTGCGTCGGCGGGGGGCGGCGCAGACGGGGACGCGGCGTACAGCGCGCCGACCAGGGCGACGGCGGCAAGGCCGAGGAGGGGGAGACGGTAGCGGCGGAGGGTATCAGGAACGGTCATACGTGCAGCGGTTACGTCCAGGCATACCCGAACAGGACGGCAATCAGAATGTGGACAAGCAAGATGAGGGCCATCACGATCGCGAGCGGAAGGTGGACCGCGTGCCAGTAGCGGAACACGCGCCCAAACGGACCCAGAAGCGCTCTCCCGAGCGCAAGCCGGCGGTGGCGGGCTGCGAGGTCGACGAGCCGTTTCGCGTCTGCTTCGGGGACGACGCGTCGGACGCGGCGCGCCTCGGCACGCGCGGCCCTCCCTGATCTCAGCGCGAGCGCGAAGGCGCCGAACACACCGGACACGCGCTCCGGACCCGCGTCCAGCAGCCCGTCGGGGCCGCCTGCGTCGGCCCATTCCGTGAGCAGGGCTGCGCGCTCGGACTCGATCTCGCGCATTTCGAGGGCCCGCCCCGAGACCGCCTGCGGGATCCGCACATAGACGTACCGCCCGACAATCCCGCTCGCCACGACGACGATCATGCTCCAGAAGGCGACCGAGACGAGTCCGCCCACCTTAAACGAGGTGTGGAGCAGGATGAGAAACGGCCCGAGCGTGCAGAGCCAGATGTGAAACGAGAGCCAGTGGCGGAGCTTGCCGACGCCGGCGAGGCGCGCCCACCGCTTCCGGACGCTGTACATCGTGACCCCTCCGAGGAGCATGGCCGTTCCGGCGACGGCCAGGCGGTTGCCGACAAGCCCGGTCGGGCGGAACAGGTCGTGGCCGGGGTGAGCGAGCCGTGCGTTGAGAGGCGTGAGGTAGTAGTCCAGTCCCCACCAGGCGAGCGGCAGCGCGATCGCAATCCACGAGAGCCCCAGGGCAGCGTGGTACAGGCGCTCCCACCGCTTGTCCGGTGCGGTCCGGGTCGGCGGGCGCTGCGCCGGTGCCGTCGGGCGCTGTGCCCCCGTCGAGACGCTCCGGCCCGCCCGGCTAACGGTCGGGCCCGCCGGGGCGTCCTCGTGGACAACCGGATGCGGACGTGCGTCGGGGGAGGTCATGCGGCGACCTCGGCAAGCTTCGTACCACGCTCCTGGTCTCGGCTGCCGGACGACGAGGAGCCGGCTCGCAAAGCGGGGCACCCCGTCGCCCTCGGCGCGAGCGGCTGTGCGGGTCGCGCGGCGGCGGTTTACCGGCCGTGCCGGACGTCCACGACGAAGCGGAGGGGGTCGCGGAGCACGGAGGTCCGGTAGCCCGCCGGCGCGCTAAGGCCCAGAACCCACGAGACGTCGGCCTCGAAGTCGCAGGTAAGGGCCAGATCACGGAGCGCGGGAAGCGCGGGCCTCCGCCGCCTCTCGGCGACAGTCGGGGAGCCGTCCTCGGTGTGCGCGCGAGCCGGCTGGAACCGGACGGCCAGCCAGCCCTCACCGTCCAGAAGGACCGGCTCGCCGGAGCCACACGCGTGCGCCGGTCGGTCTACATACTCGACGTGGACGCCCGGGAGCACGTCGCCGTCGAAGGCGAACACGATGCGGTCGAACCCGTCGTGGGCGCCTGTCCGGACGTCGCGTAGCGTCGCGACACGCTCGGTCGCCGGCGCCACGTCGGCCGTCTGGACCGTCCACTCGACCGGGAGCGCGGCGAGAGGCCCGCGCACGAGGGTGGGCGGGTCGCCGACGAGGATGGAGTCGGCACGGGGGGCCGGGCTGTGGGCGGGCGGACGGGAGGAGGGTGCGGCAGGGGGCGTTACCGCTGCGTCTGGCCGGGCCGGTGAGGGGTCGCCCGCGCATGCCGAGAGGACGAAGAGTGCCGCGAAGGACAGGGCGCGCATCGGTGGTGGAAGGGTGGATAGAGACCCTCGGCGTGAGGGGCGTCGTTCGTCTACTGTACTGTGGCCAGCCTCGACGTGCTCCCGGTCGCGTCCCTGTTGTCCGCCTCGGCGAGGTACTCTACTCCAGACGCCTCATGCTGCCTGCAACCGTCGTTCTCGAAGTAGACCTCCTCGCTGTCGCCGACGCGGTTCGCCGCGTCTAGGGGCATTCTGTGAAGCGTACCGTGCGGCCGCCGCTCCGGCCGCCTTGTGCCTCCGTTTCCCGAGGAGGCCTTGGCCTCCTGCGCTGTCTCCGGGATGCCGGGCTGGAGCGACGTATCTGGCCTGCGGACGTCTCTGTCCACCGTCCTCGCTCAGGCAAGAGAGGGGGCGAGCGGACGGCATTGATCGGGACGGGAGCGGTCGGCCGGCATCCGACCCCGTGTTGACCGCCATGGCACCGACGTGGAGCGCTAGGTTCGGGCACTCCCCCTGCTTATGAACCCTCTTCGCATCGGCCTCATCGGGTACGGTGGCTTCGGCCGCTTCCTGCACCAGACGTGGGAGGCAGACGGGTCCGCCCGCATTGTCGCCATCTCGTCGCTCAGTGGGGGACCCGGGACCGTTCCCGAGCACGCCCGCTGGCAAGACCTCCTCTTGCGCGACGATGTCGACCTCGTCGCCGTCGCGAGCCCGCCGGGGACGCATGCCGAGATCGGGGCCGCCGCCCTTGACGCGGGGAAACACCTGCTCGTCGAAAAGCCGGTCGCCACGACCCTGGCGGGGGCCGACCAGCTCATTGCCGCGCGAGGCCGCTCGGGCCGCGTCGCCGCGGTCGACTTCATGCTCCGGTTCAACCCGGTCGTCGAGGCCCTCGTCGCGTGGGGGTCCTCAGGCGCCTTCGGCCCGCTCGTTCGCGTGACCGTCGAGAACGAGGCCCAGGACGCGTCGCTTCCGCCCGACCACTGGTTCTGGGACCGCGCGCAGTCGGGTGGCATTCTCGCTGAGCACGCCGTCCACTTTTTCGACATCGTCAACGCCATCGTCGAGGCGCAGGGCGGCGCGCCAGCACGTGCGTCCGCCGAGGGCTGGGCGTCGCGCCGGGCCGACGGCCGCGAAGACCGCGTCCTCGCTGTCGTGCAGCACGCCGAGCATGCCGGTTTGCCAGGCGTGCTCGCGACGCACGCGCACGCCTTCACGCGCCCGGGCGCGTTCGAGCGGACCACGATGCGCTTCACGTTCGCCCTTGCGGAGGTCGACGTCGAGGGGTGGGTGCCGCTCTCTGGCGTCGTCCGCGCCCTCGTCGGGCCCGACGCTGAGGCAGATCTCGCGCGGCTTCCCGGCCTTGCGGTCACAAGCGACGACCCGTGGCCCGAGGGCCGTGCGACGGTCGGCGGCGTCATGTATCCCGCCGGACGTCACGTCACGGCTACCTTTGCCGTCGCCACGCCCAAGCCCGAGGCATATGCCAGCGCGCTCCGTGCCCTCCTTGCCGATGTCCAAGCGAGCATCGCTCAGCCCGGCCGGCCAGTACGCGCTGGCCTCGACGCCGGGCGTGATGCGCTGCGGCAGGCGCTTGCCGCCCGCGCCTCGGCCGATGCCCGCGCCTTGAGTGGGGGCGGGGCACGTTCTGAGGAGAGCCGAGTGCTCTGAATGGCACGACAGGAGCGGCCGTGGCGAAGTGACGAGCCCTGACGGCTGGCTTCAATCGAAGCGTTTCGACTGGAATTGGCTGCTGAACAGGCGAGCCATTTCACTGGAGACAGCGCAGATGAGGGAAATGTGACGCGATGCGGCTTGACTGTGTGCGGTCTGTGAAGTATTTATCGAAGCGCTTCGATCGGGAGCGCTTCCGACCCAGCCCGCATGTCCGCCCGCGCCACCATCACCGACGTCGCCGCCGAGGCCGGCGTCTCCATCTCGACCGTCTCGCTCGTGATGAACGGGAAGGGCGCCGTCGCGGCGACGACGCGCTCGCGCGTGCAGATGGCCGCGACGCGGCTTGGCTACACGCCCAGCCGTACGGCCCGCGGGCTTGCCGCCGGTCGGACGGGCAACCTCGGCTTCGTCCTCCGCGAGGACCACTTCTGCCAGGCGGAGCCGTTCTACACGCGCGTCTTTCTCGGCGCCGAGTTTGAGGCCCGCCGCCGCGGCCTGTACGTCCTCCTCTCGACCGTCCCGGCGCGCTACGGCCCGGACGACGCGCCGCGCTTCCTGCAGGAGCACACCGTCGACGGGATCGTCGTGGCCGGGAGCGTGGACGACGCCTTCTTGGACGCGCTCACCACCTCCGGCATCCCGTTTGTCCTCGCCGACTACGCGTGGCGCGGTGCGGCGTCCGTCCAGCTGGACAACGAGGGCGGCGCAGCGCTCGTCGCCGCTCACCTCGCGGGCCGGGGCCACACACGCGTCGGCTTTCTCGGGGCCGACCGCGACCACCCGAGCATGGCCGCCCGTAGCGCGGGCTTCACGGCCGCGATGGCCGCTCACGGTCACGCCGTCGATCCCCGTCTGATCGTGTCGCACCGGGGCGCTGCCGATCGCCGCACCGGTGCCACCCTCGCGCCCGCCCTGCTCGACGCGCCCGACCGCCCGACCGCCGTCTTCTGCGCCAACGACGCGCTCGCGCTCGGCCTGCTCGACGCGGCCCGCGAACGTGGCCTCGACGTTCCGGGTGACCTTGCGGTCGTCGGGTTTGACGACGTCGAGGGCGCCGCACTCGCGGCGACGCCGCTGACGACGGTTCGCGTGTACAAGGAGCAGCTCGGCGAGGTCGCGCTCGGCCTGCTCGCTGAGCGTTCGGCGAGCGAGCGCGAGGCCGCCGCGGAAGCGGCGCGCTTTGCCCGCGCACCTGCCATCACGCGCATCGCCACGGACCTCGTCGTCCGGGCCTCTGGCTAGTCCCCCCACCGGGTGCGAGGGCCGTCCCTGCGCGCCTGACTCACGCGCTTCCCCGGAAGCGCTTTCGTTCTCCTCTCCATTCTCCCGATGATCCGATCGATACTGCGTGCCCTGCCGGCCGCTGCCCTTCTCTGGTGCAGCCTCCCGGCGCAGGCACAGGACCCCGCCGCGCTCGCAGCGGTCAACAAGCTCGCCGACGGCGGCTTCGAAGCCCCCCGGCCGAGCTACTGGACGCCATCGGGCGCCGGGGCGACGTGGCCGACGGCCCAGTTCCACTCGGGCACGCACTCGCTGGCGCTCTCCGGCGCCGGCGCGGCGTCGTGGACGCAGACCGAGGTCGTCCGCAACTGGGTCTCCCA
>DASVSE010000017.1:0-1599 GCA_036388235.1 Rubricoccaceae bacterium
CGAGCAGCACCTCAACACGCCCGTCGTGGACGCGCTCGCGGCCGTCGTCGAGCGGGCGCGCCCGGCCGTCGTGGCGTTCCCGTCGAGCGAGGGCGTCAAGGACGTGCTCGGCGCGCTCGCGGCCCGGCTCGACGCGCCTGCCCTTCCCGACGTGGCGCGCTTCGACCTCACGGCCGACGGGGCCGTCGAGGCGCTCCGGCCCGTGATGGCCGCCAAGTTTCTTGCCCGCGTCCGCGCCGAGCTGTCGCCAGAGGAGGGCGCGCCTGTGCTCGTCTCCGTCCGGTCCGGCTCCTACCAGGCCGAAGAAGCACCCGTCGAGTCGCGCGTGGAGGCGGTGCCGTTCGCGTTCGACGCCGGGACCCTGAAGCAGACGCTGCGCGAGGTGCTCACGTCGGCGGGTGGAACGGTGGACCTGTCCGAAGCCTCGGTCGTCGTGGCGGCCGGGCGTGGCGTGCGGGACGAGGAGGCCAAGCGGCTCGTGGAGGAGCTGGCGGCCGTGACGGGCGCAGCCATCGGGGCCTCGCGCGCCGTAGTCGAGACGGGGATGTTTCCGGCCACCGCGCAGATCGGGCAGACGGGGAAGGTCGTCTCGCCCACGCTCTACTTCGCCGTCGGCGTCTCGGGGGCCATCCAGCACGTGGCCGGGATGGCGAACAGCCGCGTCATCGTCGCCATCAACAAGGACGCCGACGCGCCGATTTTCAAGTCCGCCACCTACGGCCTCGTCGGCGACCTCTACAAGATCCTCCCCGCGCTCATCGAGGAGCTGAAGCGGGCGAAGGCGGCGTGATCGTGCGGGCAAACGGCCCCGGCTAACGGAAACCCGATGGACGAGAAGTTCGATTGTATCATCGTGGGCGGCGGCGTCGCCGGGCTCAGCGCCGCGATGACGCTCGCTCGCGCCGACGCTCGCTTCCTCCTCATCGAGCGCGGCGAGTGGAGCGGGGCGAAGAACGTCTCCGGCGGCGTCCTCTGGGGCCGAGACCTGTCCCGGCTCGTCCCGAACTACTGGGAGGAAGAGGACGCGGGCTGGGAGCGGTTCGTGAACCACCGTCGCCTCACGTTCATGGACGACGGGGCCGCGTTCTCGCTCGACTTCAAGAGCGACCACTTCCACACGCCGCCGTACACGGGCGTCACCGTCCTCCGCGCGCGGTTCGACGCGTGGCTCGCGGGCAAGGTGCAGGAGGCCATCGACGCGAGCGCCCACGCCGACGAGTCGCTGCTCGCCACCGACATTCTCGTGGAAGAGGTCGTCCGCGACGAGACGGGCCGCGCCGTCGGCATCCGCGCGGGCGACGAGGTCTTCCACGCCGAATGTGTGATCCTCGCCGAGGGCGTCAACAACCTGCTCACGCGGCAGGTCGGCTTGCAGGACGCCTACGTCCCGGCTGACCACGTCGCCGTCGGCGTGAAGGAGGTCATCCGGTTCGACCGGAGCGTGCTCGAAGACCGCTTCCAGCTCTCGGCGCGCGGCGGGCTGACGAACGAGTTCGTCGGCGCGGCGACGGCCGGGATCGAGGGCGGCGGATTTCTGTACACGAACCTCGACAGCGTCTCGGTCGGGCTCGTGATCGGGATGAAGGACTTGCGGGGCAG
>DASVSE010000018.1:0-2822 GCA_036388235.1 Rubricoccaceae bacterium
CGCCGGATCTCGCCCGGGAGGTCGAACTGAGATGGACTCGCGAGGACGGGCAGCATCGGCAGGATTGTCACCGCCGCGCCCAGCATCGCCGTCTGAATGGGCTGAAATGGGACCGTCCCGACCGTCAACAGCAGGAGCAGCGACATCCAGGCCGACACGAAGCTGCCGCCCGGCATCAGCAGGTGGTCCGAGATGAGCTCGATCGAAACCAGGGCGACGTAGAGGCCGACAAGCCCGCGTGCCAGGCGCACGCCAGGGCGAAACCGCCGCACGACGAGAAACAGCGCGGCGAACGAAAAGACAAACAGCTTGTCTCCGATGACAGCCGACAGGTCGGTCGCGGCGACCAGCATGCTGTCTCCCGTCAGGGCCGCCGCAGCGATCTTGGACGCGATGGCCCCGATCAGCGCGGCGACGCCGAAGATGCCCGCCACCTGAAGCCCGCGGTCGGTCTCGCGGTCGAGGACGGCCCGGAAGGCCGCGTCGCGTTCGAGCCCTCCCGGGGCGAACTAGCGTTGCCAGAGGGCGCGGAAGTGTCGGACTGAGGTCAAGGCGGGGGCGCGACGGCCGAAGTAGGGGCCTCATACGCCGCACGGGTCCGCAGGTCCCTGCCCCGCCGGGTGGCAGACCGCGCGTCGCCCGTCCAAGGCGATCTTGGCAGGATGTCACGCGTGTCGCCTCTGGATCCGCTCCCCCGCCCTGGGCCGGGCTTGCCCGACGCCCTTCCCGTCGACGCCGCGCTGCCGGACCTCGTCGCCGCGCTGCAGGCCTCTGGCGCCGCCGTCCTCATCGCGCCGCCGGGGGCGGGCAAGACGACGCGCGTGCCGCTCGCCCTCCTCGCCGACGCTCGCCGCGGCCGTAACGGCGCTGGCCGCATCGTCCTTCTCGAACCGCGCCGCATCGCGGCCCGCGCAGCCGCCCGCCGCCTCGCCCAGACGCTCGGCGAGCGCGTCGGCGACACGGTCGGGCTGCGCGTGCGCGGCGAGACGCGCATCTCGCGGGCGACCCGCATCGAGGTTGTGACCGAGGGCGTCCTGACGCGTCTGCTCCTCGCCGACCCCGAGGCGGCCGGCGTCGGCACGGTCGTCTTCGACGAGTTCCACGAGCGCTCGCTCGACGCCGACCTCGGGCTTGCGCTTGCGCTCCACGCCCGAGCACTCCTTCGGCCCGACCTGCGCGTCGTCGTGATGAGCGCGACGCTGGACGGCGCGCGCGTCGCGGCCCTGATCGGGCCGGGCACGCCGGTCGTCGAGAGCCTCGGACGCGCGTTCCCGGTCGACGTGCGCCACGGCCGGGCCCCGGTGTCGCGGTCGGCCCGCGACGTCGCCGAGGCGGTCACCGGGGCGGTCCACGACGCGCTCCGCGACGAGCCCGGCTCGGTGCTCGCCTTCCTTCCCGGCACGGCCGAGATCCGCGCGGCGGCGGCCCGCCTCGGCGGCGCCGTTCCGCCCGACGTTGACGTCACCCCGCTCTTCGGCGACCTGTCGGCCGAGGCGCAGGACGCTGCGATCCGCCCGGCCGTGCCCGGCCGGCGCAAGGTCGTTCTGGCGACGTCCATCGCAGAGACGAGCCTGACGATCGACGGCGTTCGCGTCGTCGTCGATTCGGGCCTCGCACGGCGCCCGCGCCACGACGCCGCCTCGGGCATGAGCCGTCTGGAGACCGTCCGGGTGAGCCGTGCCGAGGCGGACCAGCGGGCGGGTCGAGCCGGACGAACGGCCCCGGGCGCGACCGTCCGCCTGTGGAGCCCGGCCGAGGATGCGGCCCTGGCGCCATTCGCGCCGCCCGAGATCGCCGGTTCGGACCTCGCGCCGCTCGCCCTCGCGCTCGCCGCGTGGGGCGCCGCGCCCGACGAACTCGCGTGGCTGGACCCGCCGCCCCCGGTCGCCTTTGCTGCAGCCCGCACGCTCCTTGCCGAGCTCGACGCGCTCGACGCCGCAGGCCACCTCACCCAGCACGGACAGGCGCTCGCCACTCAGGCGATGCACCCGCGGCTCGCCCACCTCGCCCTTCGGGGCGGGCAGACCGGCGTCTGCGCCGACCTCATCGCCCTGCTCTCGGACCGTGACCCGGTTCGCGCGGATAGCCCGCTCCCGGTCGACCCCGACCTGCGGCTGCGCCTCGAAGCCCTCCGCGGCGAGCGGCCGCACGTCCCCGGCGGCCGCGTGGACCCGGGCGCCCTCCGGGCGGTTCAGGCCGAAGCCGCGCGCTGGCGCCGAGCCTGGAACACGCGCGACGAGGGCAACCCGGACGACGCCGGCCGCCTCGTCGCCCTCGCCTACCCCGACCGCGTCGCGCAACGCGTCGGCGAAAACGCCGCGGGCGTCCGCTACCGGATGCGCGACGGCCGGACGGCCCTGCTGGACCGCACGCAACCGCTCGCCGACGCCCCGTTTCTCGCGCTCGCGGCGCTCGACAACCGCCCCGGCGGCGCCCGCGTCTTTCTCGCGGCGCCCCTCGACGCTGCCGACATCGAGGCCGCCTTCGCGGGCCAGATCGTCACCGACGACACGGTCACGTGGGACGGTGCAGCCGTTCGGGCCCGGCGGACGGTCCGGCTCGGGGCCGTCGTCCTCCGCGAGTCCGTCCTGCACGACCCGGATCCCGACGCCGTCGGCGGGGCGTTTCTCGGCGGCCTGCGCGCATCTGGCATCGCCGCCCTGCCGTGGTCGCGCGACGCCGCACGCCTCCGCGAGCGGCTCGCCTTTCTCCACCACCACGCCCCCGACGCGTGGCCCGACGTCTCGGACGCGACGCTTCTCGACACGCTGGACGTGTGGCTCGCGCCCTACACGTCGGGCATGACGCGCGTCGGGGACCTT
>DASVSE010000019.1:0-1575 GCA_036388235.1 Rubricoccaceae bacterium
ACCGACAGGAGAGAGTCGAGTCCGCTCAGCAGCTTCGTCGCGACGGGCACGCCAATGACCGGAAGGACGGTCCACGCGGCGAGCATCCCCGGCAGATGCGCCGCGCCGCCGGCGCCGGCGACGAGCACGCGCAGGCCGCGCTCGGCCGCCGTCCGGGCGTAGTCCGCCATCGCGTCGGGCGTGCGGTGGGCCGAGAGGACGCGCGCCTCGAACGGCACGCCGAAGGCACGAAGCACGTCGGCCGCGGCCTCCATCGTCGGCCAGTCCGACTCGGAGCCCATCGCGACGCCGACGAGTGGGGGCAGAGAATCGGGCATGCGAGGCGTGGCGCGTGAAGCAGCAAGATCGCCCGCTACGTCCGTATGTCAGCGCTGACTCAGGCGCTCGGCCGCGGCCTCCGCGCGGCGACGGGCGTCGTCGGGCGAGGGGCCGGTCGCCGTTACATGGCCCATCTTGCGCGTCGGGCGCGTTTCCGTCTTGCCGTAGAGGTGGACGGTTACGCCATCAACCCGAAGGGCTGCTTCGAGATCGCCCATATGTGATCGCGCAGACCCTCCGAGCACATTGACCGTGCAAGCGGTCGGGACGCGAAGGGCCGGACTGCCGAGAGGAAGATCGAGGACAGCCCGGACACCATTCTCGAACTGCGATGTGTGGCAGGCCTCAATCGTCCCATGAGCCGTGTTGTGCGGCCGCGGCGCAACCTCGTTGACAAGAACGGATCCGTCCTCCTGGACAAACAGCTCGACCGTGGCGACGCCGACGATTGCGAGCATCTCGGACGCAGCCAGAGCTACGCGCTGCGCCTCAACCTCGATAGCGGCGTCGAGGCCCGACGGAATGATCGCAGCGTGCAGGCGATGGTCGCGGTGTTCGCTCCGGACGACGGGGTAGACAACCGTTTCTCCACTAGGCCGCCGGGCGACGGTCACGGCCAGTTCGGCCGTGAACGGCACGAACGCCTCGACAAGCAGGCCATCGGTTGCAGCGAGGCGGTCCCATGCGCCCGCGACGTCGTCGGGCGTTCGGCACGTCGCGTTGCCGTAGCCGTCGTACGAGCCTTCAAAGCGTTTGCAGACGACGCGTCCGCCGAAGCGCATGGCTGCATCCTGTGCCTCGACGAGCGTCGCGGCCCGCACATACGGTGGCTGCGGCAGGCCCGCCTGCCCGAGCGCGTCGCGCTGGCGACCTTTGTGGCGGACGGTTGCGAGTGTTGCGGGAGCGGGCCAGACGACCACGCTAGGCACCGCTGCAACGAGCGCCTCAGCAGGCGCCCACTCACTCTCACATGTGACGGCCGTGCATTCGTCCGCGAACGCGCGCAGTGTCTCGGGGTCAGTCCAATCGCTGACGGTCACGTCGGCAAAGTCGGCCTCGGGACCCGTCGTTGTGTCCGTGAGGATGCGGACACGAACGCCGAGGCGGAGGGCGGCCAGGGCCGTCATGCGGCAGAGCTGGCCGCCGCCGAGGATGCCGAGCCGGAGCGGGGGAGAGGGCATGGTGGTCCGCGGCGGCGGGGCTAGCCGTGTCCGAGTTCGCGGCTGCGGGCCGTCGCCGTGGCCACGGCGTCGATGA
>DASVSE010000020.1:0-5665 GCA_036388235.1 Rubricoccaceae bacterium
GTCGAGGCCGGGCCAGACCGACTGCGGCTCGACGCGCATTCGGGTGTCGGCACTGCCGGCGTCGGCCCCGGCCGACGCTTCAGGGCCAGGGACCGGCGTGGGCGTCCCGTCTGAGCACGCGGCGAGGCACGCGCCGGCGCACAGAATGAGCAAGGCGGGGAGTCGACTCATAGCGGGATAAACCTAGCTGCTGCTCACGCCCCTGAGACGCGGCTCCGGAGAATCCCCAGCCGCATCTACGCCGGCAACACGGACCGGGCGGCCGGGTACCGCCCACTCTTCTGTGACCATGACCATGACCCCTACGGAATCCGCTGCAGCCGGTGTGCCGCATTTTACCGAAGTCCCGCCACCGCCGAGTGTCAACGTCGGACAGACCGAGCGCGCAATGTCGACGGTCGCGGGCGGACTTCTCGCCGCATATGGCCTCTCGCGACGGTCGCTGCCGGGCCTCGCGCTTGCGGGCCTCGGCGGGGCGCTCCTCACCCGCGGCACGACCGGCCACTGCCCGGCCTACAACGCAGCCGGCATCAGCACGGCCGACGCGCCTGCCCCAGTCGAGATCGTCCAGTCGATGAGCGTTACCGCCTCGCGCGGCGACGTTTATGCCTTCTGGCGGAAGCTCGAAAACCTGCCCCGCTTCATGGAGCACCTGCGGACCGTCGAGGCTGTCACGGAGACACGCTCGCGGTGGACGGCGCGGGGCCTCGGGCCTCTTCCGGATGTGTCCTGGGAAGCAGAGATCGTCGAAGACGTGCCCGGCGAGCGCATCGTGTGGCAGTCGCTGCCCGGCGCCGACGTGGACAACGCGGGCCACGTCCGCTTCGAGGACGGTCCCGGCGGGCTCACCGAAATCCATGCCCGCATCTCGTACCGCCCGCCGGTCGGCCCGCTCGGTGTGGCCGTCGCCGGCCTGCTCGACCCTGTCCTCGGCTCGTCGGTCCGCCAGGACATTGCCCGCTTCAAGCACATCATCGAGGCCGGCGAGGTGCCCCGCGCCGACCCGAACGTCCGAGGCACTAGCTGACCGTCCAGTGTCCTGATGTCGCAACGGGCAAGTGGCGGGACGAGAAGGACCCGCCCCACTCACGCCCCGCTCAAGTCTCACACGTAAGCCCCACCCGATGAAAGCGCTCTGCTGGCACGGCACCGAAGATGTCCGCGTCGACACCGTCCCGGACCCGACGATTCTCAACGACCGCGACGCGATCATCCAGATCACGCGGACGGCCATCTGCGGCTCGGACCTGCACCTCTACGACGGCTACATCCCGACGATGCAGGCCGGCGACGTGCTCGGGCATGAGTTCATGGGCGTCGTCGTCGAGACCGGCAAGGGCGTCTCGACGCTCAAGAAGGGCGACCGCGTCGTCGTGCCGTTCACCATCGCGTGCGGCTCGTGCCGCCACTGCAACCGGACCGAGTTCTCGCTGTGTGACAACTCGAACCCCAACGCGGCGATCCAGGAGGCGGGCTACGGCTACTCGGGATCGGGCCTCTTCGGCTACTCGCACATGATGGGCGGCTACGCCGGTGGGCAGGCCGAGTACGCCCGCGTCCCCTACGCCGACGTCGGGCCGTTCAAGGTGCCCGACTCGCTCACGGACGACCAGGTCCTCTTCCTCACCGACATCTTCCCGACGGGCTACATGGCCGCCGAGAACTGCGGCATCAAGGAAGGTGACGTCGTAGCCGTCTGGGGCTGCGGGCCCGTCGGCCTCTTCGCCCAGATCAGCGCCAAGATGATGGGCGCGCGCGTCATCGCCATCGACCGCTTCCAGGAGCGCCTCGACATGGCCCAGCAGTTTGCGGGCTCCGAGGTGCTCAATTACGAGGAGGTCGCCGTCCTCGACGTGCTCCGCGAGATGACGGCAGGCCGCGGGCCGGACCACGTCATAGAGGCGGTTGGGATGGAGGCCCACGGGCTCGGCTTCGTCAACGCCTACGACAAGGTCAAGCAGACGCTGCGCCTCGAAACCGACCGCGCGTATGCCCTCCGGCAGGCCATCCAGGCATGCGGCAAAGGCGGCACGGTCTCGATCCCGGGCGTCTATGGCGGCGCGATCGACAAGTTCAACCTCGGCGCGGCCTTCGGGAAGGGCCTCACGTTCAAGATGGGCCAGACGCACGTCCACCGCTACCTCCCGCGGCTGCTCCAGCACATCGAGGACGGCGACCTGGACCCGAGCTTCATCATCACGCACCGCGCGCCGCTGACCGACGCGCCGGCCCTTTACAAGACGTTCCGGGACAAGCAGGAAGGCTGCATCAAGGTCGTCCTGGACCCGATGGCCTGACCGGCTGCCCTCACATGACCCTGATGCGTGCCTCCACTGTCTTCGCCGGAGCCTGGGCCGTCGCTCGGGCGGCCCGCGCGCCACGCGCGGTCTCGTTCGCGAACCAGACCGTCGTCCTCTCGGGCGGCAGCCGCGGGCTCGGCCTGCTCATCGCGCGCCGGCTCATCGACGAGGGCGCGCAGGTCGCGCTCCTCGCTCGGACTGAGGCGGATCTCGACGCAGCCGTCGCCGAGCTGGGCCCCGACGCCCTTGCCGTCGTGTGCGACGTCCGCGACCGCGCGGCTGTCGATGCCGCCGTCCAGCGCATCGCCGACGAACTCGGCCCCCCGAGCGTGCTTCTCCACGACGCGGGCGTGATTTCGGTCGGGCCCGAGGCGCACATGACCGAGGCCGACTACACCGAGTCGCTCGGCATCCACTTCTGGGGCGCGTACCACCTCACCGAGGCCGTCCGACCGTTCCTTCCCCGCGACGGGTCCGCCCGGATCGGCTACGTGTCGTCCATCGGCGGCCGCGTTGCGATTCCGCACCTCGGGCCGTACTCGGTCGGCAAGCACGCGCTCGTGGGCTATGCCGACGCGATGCGCGCCGAGCTCGCCGCCGACGGCATCCGCGTGACGACGATTACGCCGGGCTTGATGCGGACGGGCTCGCACCCGAACGCGCAGATCAAGGGCCAGCACGAGAAGGAGTACGCGTGGTTCGCCATCGGCGACGCAACGCCGCTCGTCTCGATGGACGGCGACCGGGCCGCGCGCAAGATCCTCGACGCGCTCCGCCACGGCGACGCGGCCCTCACCCTGACGCTCGCGGCCAAGATTGCCGCCGCGGTCGACGGCGTCGCGCCCGGGGTCGTCGGCGTCGCGATGAAGGCGGTTACGGCTCTGCTGCCCGCTCCGGCCGGCCCCACCGGTGACCATCGCCAGACGGGCTGGGAGAGCACGTCGCCCCTTGCACCGTCGCTCCTGACCGCGCTGGCGGACCAGAACGTCGCGCCGAACAACGAACTCCGGGGCCACGTGCCACCCGGCGACTGACCGAATGGACCGTCCCTGCCCCCATGGCGCCCGCGCCGCACTCCGGGCCTTTGCCCTGTCGCCGGACTATCCGTGCGTCATGGCTGCCTCCACAGTGCGGATGGAGCAGATGACCGTCCGGACCTATGCGCGCCTCGGGGCTGGCGCCGCGGCCGACCTTGCACGCGACCTCGCCGCGTTCGCGGCCGACCCCGACCCCGAGCGCGGCTTCCGGTCGTTCGCGGCCGTCTTCGGCGGCGACGCTCCGCCGGACGAGACCGCCTTCGAGGCGCAGCTGTGGGAGACGCTCGGCGCCGTCCATGCCGCCGACCGCGCGCCGTGGGACGCGTCCGTCTCGGCCGACCCGGCCGACCCGGCGTTCTCGTTTTCGGTCGCTGGGCGGGCGTTCTACGTCATCGGGATGCACCCGAACGCGAGCCGGCCCGGGCGTCGCTTCGAGCGTCCCGCGCTCCTGTTCAACGCCCACGACCAGTTCGAGACGCTGCGCCGCGAGGGCCGCTACGACCGCGTCCGCGGCGTCATCCGGACCCGAGACGAGGCGCTCGCCGGCTCCGTCAATCCGATGATGGAGGACTTCGGGACGCGCAGCGAGGCCCGGCAGTACTCCGGCCGCGCCGTCGAGGCTGGCTGGGCGTGCCCGTTCCATGCCACCCGTCCCGACTGACGCCGCCGTGCCCGACTGCCTCGCTGCGACCTACGTCCTCCCGCTCCGGTCCGACATACCTGTCACCGAAGACCTCGCGCCGTACCTCGCCCGCCTCTCCTACCTCATCGATGACCTTATCGTCGTCGATGGGTCGCCCGATGCCGTCTTTGCGACCCACGCCGAGGCCTTCGGCCGGTTCGGGCGTCACCTCCGGCCCGAGACCGTTACGCCGATGGGCAAGGTCGGCAACGTCCTGACGGGTCTGCAGCACGCACGCCACGAACGCGTCGTGATCGCCGACGACGACGTGCGCTACTCGCCCGAGGCGCTTCGCGAAGTCGTCGGGAGGCTTGCAGGAGCACACGTCGTCCGCCCGCAGAACGTCTTCGCGCCCCTCCCGTGGCACGCGCGGTGGGACACGGGCCGGCAGCTGCTCAACCGGATGACTGGCGGCGACTGGCCGGGCACGCTCGCCGTCCGCCGCTCCGCCCTGCCGCACGGCTACCGCGGCGACGTGATGTTTGAAAACCTGGAGCTCGTTCGAACGGTCGTCGCCGGTGGCGGCCGCGAGCACGTCGCGCTCGACGTGTTCGTCGAGCGTCGCCCGCCCCACACGTCGCACTTCGGGACGCAGCGCGTGCGACAGGCCTATGACGAGTGGGCGCGGCCTGAGCGGCTCGCCGTCCAGCTCGCCGTTCTGCCGACGGTGGTCACTCTCGCCGCACGCGGACGGTGGCGCGCGCTCGGAGCCGGCGTGCTCGGCGTCGTCGCCCTCGCCGAGGCGGGCCGCCGTCGTGGCGCAGGACGTCGCGTCTACGGCCCGACGGCCGCGCTGTGGGCGCCGCTGTGGGTCGGGGAGCGGGCCGTCACGTCGTGGCTCGCCGTCGGCGCACGGGCGCTCCGCGGCGGCGTCGCATACCGCGGCGGGCGCCTCGCCGTCGCGGCGACGCCCCTCCGGAGACTCCGCCGGATCCACGGCGCCGACGCGGGACCCCGACACGGCGCGTGACGTAGGGGCGTCCGGATTCTTCCGATGCCCTACTCCGTGTCTGACTCAAACGCGTCTCTCTCTGATATGCCCGCGGTCGGCGCGCCCACGGGCCGCTGCCGCATCGCCCCGTCGAGCGGAACCGCCTTCCGGCTCCGCGCCGGCGACCGCCTCCGCGTAACCGACCCGGAGGGCGAGCAGGTCTCAGACCTCATGGCCTTTGCCGACGGCAACCCCGACGAATGGCTCTCATCGGGCCGGACGTTCGATTACGAAGAGACGATCCGCATCACGACCGGCAACGCGCTCTGGAGCAACCGCAGCCGGCGCATGCTGACCGTCATCGCGGACACGTGCGGCGTCCACGATTTTCTGCTCACGGCCTGCTCGCCCGAGATGTACACGCTCCTCTACGGGCTTCCCGAGGGCCACGAGCACCCGAGCTGCCTGAGCAACCTCGCCCTCCACCTCGGCCCGTTCGGGATGGGCCGCGACCGCGTTCCGACGACGTTCAACCTGTTCATGAACGTCCCTGTTCAGCCCGACGGAAAGATCTCGGTCGAGACGCCGACGAGCCGCGCGGGCGATTACATCGAGTTCCGGGCCGAGATGGACCTCATCGTCGGGCTGACGGCGTGCGCGGCGGAGGGGACGAACAACGGCCGGCTGAAGCCGATCGATTACGAGGTATTCGCCG
>DASVSE010000021.1:0-2596 GCA_036388235.1 Rubricoccaceae bacterium
CGCAGCGCCGTGGATTTCGGGCGCACGCCCCGCCCGCCGGGCCGCGGCCCGTAATCTCCCCGGCCCACCGCCCGGCCCGCCGGCCCCACGGAGATGACCGACCAGGAACAGGTCCGCCGCGCCCACCTCGACGCCCTCCGCGCGGCCGGCGTCGAGCCGTACCCTGCTGCCCGCTTTGACACGTCGACGCACGCCGCCGACGCCGTCGCGGCCTACGACGACGCCACGAACGACCCCGAGGCCGAGGGCACGACGCCGCTCCGCGTGACGCTCGCCGGCCGCATGACGACCAAGCGCGTCATGGGCAAGGCCGCCTTCTTCGGCCTCGCCGACGAGTCCGGGACCGTCCAGGCGTACGTCAAGCGCGATAGCCTCCCCGAGGGCGAGTACAACGAGACCTTCAAGCGCTTGCTCGACCCCGGCGACTGGGTCGGCGTCGAGGGTACGCTCTTTCGGACGCGGATGGGCGAGGTCACGGTCGACGTCGAGCGCCTGGTGCTGCTGGCCAAGAGCCTCCGCCCGCTCCCCGTCGAGAAGGAGGTCACCGACGAGCAGACGGGCGAGACGCGCACGTTCAACGAGGTCACGGACCCCGAATTCCGCTACCGCCAGCGCTACGTGGACCTCGCGCTCCACGCCGACGTCCGCCACGTCTTCCGCCAGCGCGCGGCCGTCGTCAAGACGATCCGCGACCTGCTCGACGCTCGCGGCTACCTCGAAACCGAGACGCCGGCCCTCCAGCCGCTCTACGGCGGCGCGGCGGCGCGCCCGTTCACGACGCACCACAACGCGCTCGACATGCCGCTCTTTCTCCGCATCGCGGACGAGCTGTACCTCAAGCGGCTTCTCGTCGGCGGGTTCGAGGGCGTGTACGAGATCTCGAAAGACTTCCGCAACGAGGGCCTCTCGCGGTTCCACAACCCCGAGTTCACGATGCTCGAACTCTACGTCGCCTACCGCGACTACGAGTGGATGATGGGGCTCGTCGAAGAGATGCTCGAAGCCGTCGCCCGCGCCCTTCACGGCACGCCCGATGTCGCGCGGAATGGCCAGACGATTCACTTCGCGGCCCCCTTCCGCCGCGTCCCGATCTTCGACGCGATCCGCGACGCGACCGGGTTCGAGCTGTACCACCCCGAGACGGGCGTCGCCTCGCGCGATGAGATCGCCGCGGCCGCCCGCACGCTCGGCATCGCCGTGGACGACGCGATGGGCGCGGGCAAGCTCATCGACGAGATCTTCGGCGAGGCCGTCGAGCCGACGCTCGTCCAGCCGACGTTTATCACGGACTACCCGGTCGAGCTGTCGCCACTCGCGAAGCGCCACCGCACCAAGCCGGGCCTCGTCGAGCGCTTCGAGCTCATCGCCGGCGGCAAGGAACTGTGCAACGCGTTTTCGGAGCTCAACGACCCCGACGACCAGCGCGCGCGCTTCGAGGAGCAGGCCCGCCTCGCGACGGCCGGCGACGACGAAGCGGTCCAGACCGTCGACGAGGACTTTCTGCGGGCGCTTGAATACGGGATGCCGCCCGCGGCCGGGCTGGGCATGGGCATCGACCGGCTCGTGATGATGATGACGGACCAGGCGTCGATCCGCGACGTGATCCTGTTCCCGCTCCTGCGTCCCGAAGGCGACCGCGAGGCGGATGCCGACCGCGACGACGACTGACGCGCGACGGGCCGTGTGGGCCGAGTTGACCCGGGGCGGCGCACGCCGATACTCGGGCGACGCTCCCCCCGCCCGTGCCCGACCCGTCTTCTGCCCCCCGCCTCGCCGCCCGCATTGAGGCCGCCGAGGCGGCGCTCCAGCACGCCGCGCTCGGCCGGCCCGACGCGCTCGCGCTCCTCGAAACGGCCGTGGCGCACCTCTGTGAGGCGCTCCGAGCGTCCGTTGGGGCGGCCTTCGTGGCGGCCGGCGAGACGGGCTACGTCCGCTGTGCCGTCTGCTCGGACGCGGCCCCGCCCGACCTCGTCGACCTCGACCCAGCGCTGTGGCCTGCTGTGATCGCCGGCCAGTCGGTCCTCGTCGGGCCGGGCTCACGGTCGGCCGACGCGCTTCTAGCGGGCCTCGGTGCCGAGCACGCGCTCCTGCTGCCGATCCGCGGCGCCGCACCCGGCGTCATCGCCCTGGGACGGCACAAGGCGTTTACCGAAGCCGAGTCCGTCGCCGGCGTCCGCCTCGCAGCCCTGTTCAGCACGCTCTGGGCGTGGACCGATGCCGAGGCGCGCTTCCAGCGGACCGTCGCCGACCTCGACGACGCGCTGTTCACGTTCGGCCACGACCCAAACGGCCGGCGCACGTATGCCGTCGTAACGCCGCAGGTCGAGGCCATCACGGGCCTTGCGTCCGACGCGATTCTCGCCGGCACGGCCGACTGGGCTGCGCTGGTTCATGCGGATGACCAGGCGGCCTTTGCGGCCCACGACGCCCGCCTGCAGGCTGGCGAGGCGTCCCGCATCAGCGTCCGCCTCGTTCGTCCCTCGGGCGAGACGGTCTGGGTAAGCGAGCGTGCGACGCCGAGCGTCGATGCGGCCGGGCGGCCCGTCGCGGGCGGACTCCTCTCGGACGTGACGGCGCAGAAGGAAGCCGAGGCGAC
>DASVSE010000022.1:0-2612 GCA_036388235.1 Rubricoccaceae bacterium
TGATGCGCCGCTCCCCGGCATCGGCACGCTCGCGCGCGCCCATGTCTCGGCCCGCATTGCCGTCGGGCCTGGCGGCGAGCGCGTGCTGATGCCCCCCGGCGAAGCGGTCCGGCTGCTCCCGCGGACGTCGGACCCGACGGACCTCGCCCAGGCCTTCGCGCGCCACATCGGTGCACCGCCCGAGGCCGCAGCCCCCGCCCTCCGCGACGCCGTCGACCAGTTGGACGCGCGCCTCGCCATCACCGGAGATGCCCGTCTCGGCACCATCGGCGCGTTCCAGCGGACGAGCAGCGGGATCCGGTTTGCCGCTGCGCCGGAGATTCTGGCGGCCGTAAACCGCGCCTACGAAGGGCTCGCACCTGTGCCCGTCGCCGCGGAGGCGCCGCCGGCCCCGCGTCCCGTCGCGCCCCCGCCGCCTGCGGCTCCCGCTCCGGTGCCGCCCGCCCCGACCGGACCCGACGAGCCTCCCGGAGCCGTCGACATTCTGCTCGACCTGATCGTCAACGAGCCGGCCGAAGCGACGCCGCCCCCGTCACCCGCTCAGAGCGCATTCGTTGAGGAGGCCGACGCGCCCGCCCCGGTCCAAGCAGAGGCGCCCCCGTCGGAGGCCGAGCCGCCTCCGCGCCTCGCTCCACCGCCGGCCGACTCTGCTGCCGAGATCCTAGTCGACGAGCCGGCTGACGCACCCGTCGACGTAGCGGCCGACGTGCCGGAGCACGACGCCCTGGCCGATCCTGACGTCGCCACCGCCGACGAGCCAGAGGCCACGACCGCCGAAGTCCCGAACGAGACCACCGAGGCCGAGGAGACGCCCCGCGACCAGTTTGTGCTCACGGCTGAGGCGGCTGACTGGCACCCAGCGCCGCTCGCTGGCCATGCCGGCGAGACCGCCGCGCAGCCGTTGGACCACCCCGCCGACGACATTGAGGACGCCGAAGTCCTCGACGCCTCGCCAGACCTCCCACTCGCTGCCTTTGATGCCGCTGTCTCGGCCGGCGCAGCCCCGCCCTCGGCGCCGGAGCCGCCTCCCCTCCCGGCCCCCGAGGTCACGGCCGAAACGGACGGCTCGGCCGACCCCGACCCGGCTCCAACTGTTCACGCGCACGAGGCCCTTCCTCCGGCGCCGGCGGTAACTCCAGACGCTGTTCGGCCGGAGCACCGCGCATGGGCCTTCCTCTACGCCGCCGTCGTGCTGGGCCTCTCCGCGCTCGTGCTGTACTGGTTTATCGACGAGCAGCGCCCGCGCATCCCTGCCCCGGCGTCCGTCCCAGCCGTTCAGTCGGCGATGCCGGCCGGTTCAGCGGCGGCACCGCGTGCTCCCGACGTACCTGCCCTCTCCTCCGACACGCTCACACCGTCGCCCGAGCGCCTCCGCTAACTGCTGATGCCCCTGTCCCTCCTGCCTGTTGCTCTGCAGGCTGCCGGTGCGGCCGTGCAGCCCACCACGCCGACTGCAAGCGATCCGTTCACGGCTGCGGATTTCCTGATGGCCGGCGGGTGGTCGCTCGTGATCGTCGCGCTTGCCGCTGCCGCCGCCATTGCCGCCACCGTCACGGCCCGTCGGACGGTCCGCGATGCCGCGGCGGACGGCGACGAGGTCGTCCGGACCGTCTCGAGCTTTATCCGCAGTGGCAACCTGGTCGGGGCCATCGACTTCTGCCGAAGCCAGGACACGGTCGCAGCGCGCGTGGTGTCGGAGGGGCTGCAGCGCATCGGCCGGCCGATCGAGGACATCCAGACGGCCGTTGCAGGCGCCGCCCGGCGCGAGACGGTTCGCGTCACGGGGTCCCTGGAGACGGTTCGCTCGGCTGCCCTCGTCGCCGCCCTTGCGGGCATTCTCGGAAGCGCAACCGGCCTGATCGGGCTGCTCCGCGCGACGGGGCCCGCCGTCCCCGATGGTCTCTGGCCCGCCCTCGTCCCGGCGGCCGTCGGGGCGGCGGTCGGCCTGCTGCTTGTCGGCCTGTTTCACGCCGTCGCGGGCCGCGCGGCCGACGCCGCAGCAGGACTCGACACGCTCACGGGTGATTTTCTGAACATGCTCCGGTCGCCGGGCTGAGCCGGTCGTTCAGCCGAGTCCCCACCCCGAGCGGTCCAGCGAGCGGTACTGAATCGCTTCGGCGAGGTGCTCGGCGCGGATCGCAGGTTCGGCTGCGAGGTCGGCGATTGTCCGGGCGACCTTGAGAATGCGGTCGTGCGCGCGCGCCGACAGGCCGAGGCGGGTCAGCGCGGCTTGGAGCAAGGCCTGGCCAGACGCGTCGAGCGCGCAGTGGCGGCGCACCTGCGGAGCGGTCAGACCCGCGTTGCACGTCGGCGCCTGCGCCTCGCCAGCGACGCGCGCTGCCTGCCGCTCCCGTGCCGCGACGACGCGCGCCCGGACCGCCGAACTCGGCTCGGCGTCGGCCGCCCGGCGGAGATCGTCGAACGGGACCGGGGCGACCTCGACGTGCAGATCGATGCGGTCCAGCAGAGGACCGGACACCTTCGAGAGGTAGCGCTGTACGTTCGCCGGACCACACACGCACGCCCGCGTCGGGTCGCCGGCGTGGCCGCACGGGCACGGGTTCATGCTCGCGACCATCATGAAGCGCGCTGGGAAGCGGACGGAGGCGCGG
>DASVSE010000023.1:0-7489 GCA_036388235.1 Rubricoccaceae bacterium
CAGGTCCACGAACTGCTCGGGGTCGAGGCCGCCGTAGCGCTCGCGGAAGGTGGCCGGCGTCTCGCGGTCGAAGGCCTCGCCCTGGTACGGCGGGCGCAGCATGTGGACCGCCCCGCGCCCCGACTCGCCCGCGGCGGGGACCGTCCGGTCGGCGAGCAGCTGGCGAAAGTCCTTGTCCGGCGAGAAAATCACGACGTCGACGTCCTCGGTCTGAGCGCGCCGCGCGAGCGTCCCGATGACGTCGTCCGCCTCGACGCCCTCGACTTCGAGGACCGGGATGTCGAGCGCCTCGACGAACCGCTTGATGTACGGCAGGGCGCCCTTGATGCCGTCCGGCATCGGCGGGCGGTGGCCCTTGTAATCCGCGAAGGCCTCCTGGCGGAAGTTCGGGCCGCCCGTCATGGCGTCGAAGACGACGGCGATGTGCTCGGGCGCGTGGTCTTCGAGCAGCTTCAGGATCGCCGTCGCGAAGCCGTAGAGCGCGCGCGTGTCCGTGAGCCCGTCCGGCGTCGTGAGCGGGCTGTTGCGCATCGAGAAGTACGCTCGGTAGGCGAGCGCGAGCGCATCGGCGAGAAAGAGCGTCTCGCGCGGCGGGCCGTCGAAGGCCTCGGCGTCTGGGTCGGCGGGCGCATCCGGGCCGTCCCACGGCGGGGCAGCGGTCTCGGAGGCCGGGCCGGCGTCGGGCGCGTCGGGCGCCGGGACGTCGGGCGGAAGCGGGGCGTCAAACAGGCTCGGCTCGGTCGGGTCGGTCGGCATCGCAGCGGAAGTCGGCAGGGGCCAGAGAGTACGGCTCCGCACTGACGACGCTCGGTCAGTTCGGTTCGCGAGCCGGGCGTCTGGAGCGGGCGACGAGGGCGATCCCGCCCAGCGTCGCGGCCGATGCAGCGGCAAGGCGGAGCGACAATGCTTCGCTGGCAAACGCGACGCCGCCGAGGGCCGCGAGCACCGGGACGCCCAGCTGCACGGCCGATGCGGTCGTCGCGCGGAGGCGCGGCAGAACGGCGTACCACGCCGCGTACCCCAGGCCCGACGTGAGGGCGCCCGAGGCGACGGCGAGGCCGATGCCGGTCGGGTCCGCGTGGGGCTCGCCGGCCGCGAGCATCAGCACGGCCGCGATGGGCGCCGCTCGAAGAAAGTTGCCTGCCGTCGCAGCCGTCGCATCCGGTTCCGAGCGTCCGCGCAGCGAGTACGCGCCCCAGGCCGCGCCGGCCACGGCCATGAGCGCCGCCGCGCCGAGCGGGGGCGCCCCGACGCCCGGCGCGACGACCACGGCGAGCCCTCCGAGCGCGAGGATGAGCCCGAGCATCTGACTCGTCCGCAGGTGCTCGCCGTGAGCGACGCCCCACCCGATCATTGTCACCTGGACGGACCCGAACAGCACGAGTGCGCCCGTACCCGTGGGCAGGGCGAGGTACGCCACAGAGAACGCGGCGGCGTAGACGAGGAGCGCCAGGGCCGAGGCCGTGTCGCCCGCGGGACGCACGCGACGGGCCACGACGAGCGCGCCGAGAACGGCGGCGCCTGCGGCGAGACGGACGGCGGTGAACGCGAGCGCATCGGCGTGGCCACCTGCAAGGGCGAGGCGGGCGAGGACCGAGTTGGCCGCGAAGGCCGCCATGACGAGCAGCGTCGCCGCAGCGAGTGCGGGGCGCGACACGCTAGAAGACCCGGGCGTTGTCGTCCGAGCGCCGCGGATCTGCGGATGCGGTCATCGTTCGCGTGCCGTCGGGCGCCGTGCGGATGAGGATGCAGTTGGCGGCGCCGAAGCGGTCGGTCGCCTCGACGGTCCAGCCGAGGTCAGTGAGGGCGGCGAGCGTCGTCTCGGGCACGCCGGCCTCGGCATACAGCACGTCGGGCCACCACTGGTGGTGGACGCGTGGACGCGATGCAGCGGCCTGCACGTCGAGACCATCGTCGATCACGCCGAGGAGCACCTGCGCGACGGTCGAGATGATGCGCGGGCCGCCGGGGGATCCGCCGACGAAGAACAGCCGGCCGGCCGCGTCCTCGACGATGACAGGCGTCATCGAGGACGCCATCCGGCGGCCCGGTCCGACGGCGTTGACCTCGCCCTGGACGAGGCCCCACGCGTTCGGCATGCCCGGGGCCGTCGCGAAGTCGTCCATCTCGTCGTTGAGCAAAAAGCCCGCCCCGCCGACGACGACGCGCGCCCCGAAGTAGTCGTTGAGCGTCGTCGTGAGGGAGACGGCGTTGCCCTCGGCGTCGACGACCGACAGGTGCGTCGTCTCGGTGTGCTCGTGCCCGGCCGGCTCGCCCGCGGCGATGTCTGCACTCGGCGTCGCGCGAAGCAGATCAAACGACGCCATCCGCGCACGGGCGTAGGCCGGATCCACGAGGCCCGCGACCGGGACCGTCACGAACGAGGGATCGCCGACGTAGCGAGCGCGGTCGGCAAAGGCGCGGCGGAGCGCCTCGCCAAAGGCATGGAGTGCCCGTGGGCTCTGGCTGCCCCACGCGGCGATAGGGTACGGTTCGAGCGCAGCGAGCGTCTGGAGGAGCGCAATTCCGCCCGACGACGGGGGCGGCATCGTCAGAATGCGGTAGCCGCGGTAGAGCCCCCCGAGCACGGGCCGCTCGACGGGTCGGTAGGCGGCGAGGTCCGCTTCGGTGATGATCCCCCCACCACGGCGCATCTCAGCCGCGAGGAGGCGGGCGGTCTCGCCGCGGTAAAAGCCGTCTCGGCCGCCGTCTCGGATTCGCTCCAGCGTCCGCACGAGGTCCGGGTTTTCGAAGCGGTCGCCGGCCTGCCATAGCTCGTCGCGGACGTACAGCTGGCGCGCGGCGTCGAAGTCGTCGAAGTCGCCGCGGTAGCGGTTGAGCAGGTTTGCCGTGCGGAACGTGAGCGTGTGGCCGCGGGCGAGGCGGATGGCTGGCTCGACGAGGCGCGCGAGCGGCAGGCGCCCACCGGACTCGTGCGCGGCAATCAGTCCAGCGACCGAGCCCGGCACGCCAGCCGCGAGGTGTCCCTTCGTCGATCGCTCGGGGATGGGCAGGCCGTCGGGACCGAGAAAGAGGCCCCGCGTCGCCGCCGCAGGCGCCGTCTCGCGGAAGTCCCACGACGTCGCGGTCGCATCCGCACGGCGGAGCACGAGAAAGCCGCCACCGCCGAGGTTGCCCGCATCTGGGAGCACGGCGGCGAGCGCAAACGCTGTCGCGACTGCTGCGTCGACCGCGTTGCCGCCCTCGCGCAGGATGGCGACGCCGACCGCCGTTGCCTCGGGGTGCCCTGACGTGACGCCTGCCCGGGCATTGGCGGTAGGACGGGAGGCGCTTGCCCCAAACGGTGGCGCGGGTGCCGCCCCCAGGGTGACGGCTAAAACGAGAACGGTGAGCAAGCGGCGCATGACGTCAGGTCGCCTGATGGAGCGGGTGGGGTGAATCGAAAGATGGACGCACACAACGGCCTAACCGGTGAATTCCTTTCCGCGCGTCCCCCACCTTCGTAAGGCCTCGGCGCGACGGTGTCACAGGGATGCACCCATGCCAACTCACCCAGCGCGCAGGTCACGGCCATTCCTGAAGCGCTTATGGGGCATTCCCTGAACTTTAATCTGGTGAGAGGGCCTTTCGATTTGCCCTGACTGGATGGGGCGCCTACCTTCCGTACAGGTTTTGTTCCGGTTCACCGGTTCTTGACCTGAGGAATTCCCCCCATTCCTTTCGCCCACCACCGCGATGAACCGTCTGATTCCCGTCATGTCCGCTGCCGCTGCCCTCGTCGGGCTCGGCGTGTGGGTCGTGTTCCAGTTCTAGCCGACTCGGCGAGACCCTGCCGCCGGACGCGCCGCCCGACCTGTTCGAGCGGCGCGTCCGGCGGTTTATAGCCCCCTCACCCCGCGACGTCGAGCGGCGTCACGAGCAGGCCCTGACCCCGGCCGCGCATGGCATCGGCGAGGGCGTGGCCGAGCACGGCGAGCGCAAGCGCAGGCGACGCGTTGGCAGCCAGTGCCGCTGCCGCTTGCTCAACGAGGCCGGCCATTGCGCCGAGGTCGGCGTCGGGCAGGTGGGCGACGAACGCGCTGATCTCAGCCGCCTGGTCCACGTTGACAATCCCCGACTCGGCGATGCCGGCCGGACCGGCCGCGCGGGCGAGAACCAGGTCCCGGATCCACGCGAGGACGAGGCCGAGCCACTGCCGGACCGCCTCGCGGCCGAGGCCTGCCGCGGCGTCTACAACGGGCGCCAAACGCTCGGGTCGGCCCGAGTAGGCGGCCCGCAGGAACGTCAGCGCGAGCGCGCGGTGCTCGGCGAGTGCCTCGGACGAGACGAGGTCCAGCGCGCGTGTAAACGAGCCGTCTGCCATCCGGGCGACAAATGCCGCGCGCGGGCCATCTACGCCTCGCGCCATCAGGGCTGCCTCAACGGCTTCAGGGACGAGCGGCTCGAAGCGGATCTGCTGGCAGCGTGAGAGAATCGTCGGCAGGACGGCGTCGAGGCGCTCGGCCGTCAGGATCAAGACGGTCGAGGGCCCCGGCTCTTCGAGCAGCTTCAGAACCGAGTTGGCGGCTTCGACGCGCATCCGCTCGGCGTCGACGAGCACGCCGACCGTCCGGCGGCCCTCGACGGGCACGTACCGCATGTCGCGTTCGAGCCCCTCGTCTGGGCCCATCGGAATCCGCCGGTGCTCGACGGGCTTCGTCGACGGCGCATCGTCGCCGAGCTTGGCGCGGGCGCGGTAGTCGGCGGCGGCGTACGGGTCGGCCGCGAGGCGTTCGAGGCGCTCGGTGTAGTCCGGCGGGCGGTCGTCCCGCGTTGCCTGCGGACTCGTCTTGGGAAACGGCAGGTAGACGTGCAGGTCCGGGTGAACGAGCCGGGCCGCCCGCTCGCACGCCGAGCAGACGCCGCAGGCGCGGTCGCCCGTCGTGCCGCGGCGCTCGCACAGCAGGGCCTGCCCGAACGCGAGGGCCGCCGCCCGCGTGCCGCTGCCGGCCGGCCCGTAAAGCAGATACGCGTGCGCGACCCGCCCCGACGCGAGCGCGTGCATCAGCACGCCCACGGCGCGGTCCTGTCCGATGACGTCCGAGAAGAGCATGCCAGGGCAGGTGGGTCGCCAGGCAAGATCGGAACGCCCGATCAACCGGTTCGGGACCCCGAGGGCTGCCCCTGCCGTTGGCCGAGCTCTCCCCTTCCCCGCCTCTCCCCATGGCCCGCTACACCTCTATCGACGACGTGCTCGCCTCGTACCCCACGCGCTTCCACGCCGACAAGGCGAAGGGCATGGACGACCGGGTCCACATGAACCTTACCGGGGCAAACGCACGTGACGTCACGCTGTACGTCCACGACGGCGAGTTGACGGTCGAGGACGGGGTGCCGGCCGCCGACCCGACGCTGACGCTCACGGCCGACGCCGACAACTGGCTCGCGGTCGAGAACGGCGAGCTCAACCCGATGATGGCCATGATGACGGGCAAGGTCAAGATGAAGGGCTCGGTCCCGTTCGCAACCAAGTTCATGGGCCTCTTCGGCTACGGCGGATGACCCTACCGGACGACGACGACGGTCGTCGTCCGGACCTCGCTCCCGGCGACGAGGCGGACCACGTACAGGCCTGCTGCGGCACCTTGGACGCGCCACTCGGCATCGTGCCACCCTGCCTCGGCGGCGCCCTCGGCAAGGACTGCCACCTCGCGGCCACGCGAGTCGTAGACGGCGAGGCGAACCGGAACGGCTTCGGGAGTTCCGTAGGTCATCGTCGTCGTGCTGCGGGCCGGATTGGGCTGCACACGTTGCAGCGTGAGTTCGGCCGGGCCAGCGGAAGGCTCCGTGGGGGGCTCGGCGGGAGGCTCTGCAGGCGGAGGAGCGGAGCCCCGAGCCTCGACGTTGATCCGGAGCGGCAGGACCAGTCGCTCCGTCACGCTCTCAACCGGCTCGGTGGAGATCACGGAGACCTCCGCAGCGTACCGGCCAGGCGGCAGTCCAGCCGTCCGGACCTCGACCGTCAGATCGAGTTGCCCACCGGAGACGAGGGAGAACTGCGCAGGCGTGACCGATAGCACGCCCGTAGGATTGACCAGAATAAGCGTCGTGTTGGAGACCTCGCGGCGCGTGATAAACGCTCCTTGCCCATCCGCCGATTCGACCCCGACGAGCCTGGCGGCGCTTGGTGTGATGCGGTCGTACGCCAGCCTGATTTCGCCGCTCTGGGCAAACGTGACCACGAACCCGACGGGCGCAGAGTCCGGTTCTGTGACCACCTGCATCTGACGGTACTCCACGACGAAGCGCCCGTCCGGAAGCGTTCCGGTGAGGACCTGTCCGCCGGATGCGGGCGCAAGGTCTGCCATGAACGGAGCGACGATCCCGTTGGGAAGGGCCGGGTTCGGCAGGTAGATCTGAGCGACTCCTCCGGTGGGCAGGTTACCAGGGACAAAGCTCACGAACCCGTCCGTGTAAATGCGGATAGATGTGAAGACATCGCCGCCGAGCGGAAACGGAAACGGAAGCGCGACATCCGCAAAGCCAGCGTCCTCTGGGGACCGGGTACCCGGTTCGAGCGGTGTCCATGCCAGGACCGGCACCCCCGCTGCCCCCAGCGTCGCATATGGCTCGTCTACCGTGTGGGCGAGCGTCTGGCGCGTGATGAACGTCATCAGGCGACCCAACTCAGCCGTGCCTGCGGCCTCGACACGGATCTGCTGCTCCCGTGCGCCCCCGTTCCGGAGGCGAAGGTGACCGACCGCGGTTGCACCGGCGTCTCCCGAAACGTGCACGTCTTCAGTCGTCGCCTGAACCACACGCGGAGGCGGGGGCGGGGGCGTCGGCGTCGGAGACGGGGGCGTTGGGAATGAGGAACCGGGCAAGCGGAGCCCCACCGTCGCGTAGGGGGAAATGTTACCGGCCTCGTCGAGTGCGCGAACTGCGAGGTACACCTGCACGCCCAGTGGAACGCCTAAGACAGTGAGGGTCTGATCCTGCCCACCTGGCACCGGTTGGCCCGTCCTCTGCACCTGAGGCGCACGCTCGACGTCTGCGACCGACGTGAACCGTGTCGACGAGACCCGCACCTCGTAGGTGCTCACCGTGCCGAACGCACCGTCGTCGCCCGGCGCGATAAACTGAAGGACGGCCGAGGGCGACGACGCCACCGACGCGGTGAGGTTGGCGATCGGCCCCGGGGGAATCACATCCCCGAGTCCGGTGTCCACGACGAACGACTCGATGTTGTCGGCGTTGACGGACGACGACCCCTGCCGGGCACCTTGCCCGAGTCCGCGCCGGGCAAAGGCGGTCTGGAGCAACGGGATGTGCGCACTGTTGTAGAGCAGCAGGTCCGCATACAGAATCGCGTTCCGGGCCGAGACGAATCCCGGGCGGCACGGCTGCAGGCGGAGCGCCTCGGTGACGAGACTGAGCGCGATCTGGTTGCCCGCGCCCCCCTCGGCGTTGGCAAGATCCGGGTCGAAGCCGTACGCGTCAATGAGGTCCCAGGTCACCTCCCACAGGATCGTTGCCCAGACCGTGCCTG
>DASVSE010000024.1:0-1675 GCA_036388235.1 Rubricoccaceae bacterium
TCGGGCTGATCGGCACAACGTCCTGCATGGAAAGGTGCTCCGTTCGGCAGCTGGAGCGGCGGCGTGCCGCCCGAGTGACGACAGGAAATGTACAACCGCTTCGCAATCGTTCGGCGACTCTCCGCAATCTTGATGACTCACCGCGCCGAAGCGGCTCCGCTCGGCGACCGTAGACGACCGCTCAACTGCTCTCTGGAGTTGGTCGACCCCAACCAGTTACCATCGGGCGTGCACCGACGGCGTCGATGGCAACGAAGAGTGATCGAACCTGTCGTTTCGGCGACGACAGCCGCCCGTTCGGCGTTCGAGAGGTTTCGGACCGTGTCCACGAACCGAACGGCGCTCTGCGTTGCGCCGTACGGCGTAGTCACGCTAGGCGATCGGCCGCCCCCTCCGGCTGCGTCGCCATTCGCCGCTGGCCCTAAACTCGCCCGCGCCGCGTGATACGCCCCCCGAGTACGACATTTCGCGTGGCCCCCCGGCTCGCAGCATCGGAGACCCCGTGAAGATCCTCCTGCTCTGCTCGTCGTTCAACGGCCTGACCCAACGTGTCTGGCTCGAGCTGCGCGGCGCGGGCCATGACGTCTCGTGGACCGTGGCGGACGGGGACGACGTCCTGTGCGCGACCGTCGACGCGGTCGACCCGGATCTGATCCTCTGTCCCTTCCTGCGCGAGCGGGTGCCCGACGCCGTGTGGCGCGGCCGGCGGACGGTGATCCTCCATCCCGGGCCGGTGGGCGACCGCGGGCCGTCCTCGCTGGACTGGGCGATCAGCGACGGCGAGGCGGAGTGGGGGGTCACGGCGCTCTCCGCGATCGCGGAGATGGACGCCGGCCCGATCTGGGGGACGCGGACCTTCCCGCTGCCGGCGGCACCGCTGCGCAAGAGCGCGCTCTACGTGGGCCTGGTGGCCGTCGCGGCCGTCGAACTGGCCCTCGAGGTGGCGGAGAAGGCGGCGCAGGCCGACTTCGTCCCCGAACCGGTCGACGCCGACCGCGCACCCGGCCGGTGGCGCCCGGCCATGTCCCAGTCGGACCGGGCGTTCTCCTGGTCCGACCCGACGGCGCACGTCCTGCGCCGCATCCGCGCGGCCGACGGGGCGCCGGGGGTGCGCACCGAGCTGGCCGGGCTCGCCGTGTCGGTCTTCGACGCCCACTGCGGGGCCGCCCAGCTCCCCGAGGCCCAGCTCCCCGAGGGACAGAAGTCCGAGGGGCAGCACGAGGGCGAGCCGGGCACGATCGCCCTGCGCCGCGCCGGCGCGGTGCTCGTGCGCACCGGCGACGGGGCCGTCTGGATCGGGCACGCCCGTCCCGTTCCGGGGTCGAGCCCCGAGCCGCGCGTGAAGCTCCCGGCCGCGACGGTCCTCGGCGACCGGATCGCCGACGTGCCCGAGGCGCTGGACCCCGTCGACGGCGACACCGGCGGGCAGGGGGAGATCAGCTACCGGCGCCTCGGCGGCGTCGGCGTTCTCACCTTCGACTTCTACAACGGCGCGGCCTCGACCGGGCAGTGCCACCGGCTCGCCGCGGCCCTGCGGACGGCCGTCGCGCAGGACACGCGGGTGCTGCTGCTCCAGGGCGGCGACGTCTTCTGCAACGGCATCAACCTCAACGTCATCGAGGCGCGTCGCGACCCCGCGGCGGAGGCCTGGCGCAACATCAACGCCATCGACGAC
>DASVSE010000025.1:0-5121 GCA_036388235.1 Rubricoccaceae bacterium
CTTCGCCGACGCGTCGACGGGCGAGTTCTTCGTGACCGAGGCGCCCGTCGACCGGCTCGGCTCGCTCCTCCAGACCATCGCCCCGGCCGAGGTCGTCGTCGACAAGCGGCAGGTGGACAGGCTGACGAAGGCGATGGCGGCCGTCCAGCCCGGCCCGCTCCCGTTCGCGGTCACCAAGCAGGAGGACTGGGTCTTCGGGGCCGACTTTGCCGAGGAGACGCTCCGCCGCCACTTCCAGACGCACAGCCTCAAAGGCTTCGGCGTCGACGAGATGCCCGTCGGGACGACCGCTGCGGGCGCGTGCCTGTACTACCTCGGCGAGACGCAGAAGGGGCGCCTGCCGCACCTGCGCCGCATCCGCCGCTACCGCGCCGACGACCACATCGCCCTCGACCCGGCGACGCGCCGCGCGCTCGAACTCGTAGCCAGCATGCACGACGGCAAGCGCGACGGCTCGCTCGTCGGCGTCCTGGACCAGACGCTGACGCCGATGGGCGGGCGCCTGCTCCGGCAGTGGCTCGTGCGGCCGCTCCGCGACGTCGGCCGCATCACCGCCCGCCTCGACGCCGTCGAGTGGTTCTCGGGCGATGCCCGCCTGCGGCGCCACGTCCGCGAGGAGCTGCGCCACGTCGGCGACCTGGAGCGGCTGTGCGGGCGCGTCTGCACGAGCCGCGCGAGCGCGCGCGACCTCGTCCAGCTCGGGCTTACGCTGCGGCAGGTCCCCCTCGTCAAGCGCCTGCTCGACGCGCCCGGGGCGCCCGCCTTCGCGGCCCGCCTCGCCGGCGCGCTCACACCGTGCCAGGACACCGTCGACCGCATCTCGGCGACGCTCTCGGACGAACCGCCGGCCCAGCTCTCGGCGGGCGGGACGGTCCGCGAGGGCTTCTCGGCCGAGCTCGACGAGCTGCGGCGCGTGGCCGGGTCGGGCAAGGAGTTTCTGCAGGAGTTGCAGGCGCGCGAGTCCAAGCGGACCGGCATCCCGAGCCTCAAGGTGAGCTACAACCGCGTCTTCGGCTACTACCTCGAAGTCTCGAACGCGCACCGCGACAAGGCGCCGGTCGAGTGGACGCGCAAGCAGACGCTCGTCAACGCCGAGCGCTACGTCACGCCCGAGCTGAAGCACTACGAGGAGACGATTCTGACGGCGCAGGACAAGATCGGCGCGCTCGAGGCGCAGATCGTCGAGACGCTCCGCGCGGCCGTCGCCGAGGCCGTCGAGCCGGTGCAGGCCAACGCCCGTGCCCTCGCCGCGCTCGACGTGCTCGCGTGCTTCGCCGAGGTTGCGGAGCGCAACGGCTACGTCCGCCCCGACGTCGACGACTCGCTCGTGCTCGACATCGAGGCGGGCCGCCACCCGGTCGTGGAGCGGACGCTCCCGGCCGGCGAGGCGTTCATCCCCAACTCGGTGCGCATGGCCGGCGGCGAGGCCGACGAGGCCGAGGCGCTCGGGCAGGTCCTCGTCATCACCGGCCCGAACATGGCCGGCAAGAGCGTCGTCCTGCGCCAGACAGGCCTCATCGTCCTCCTCGCCCAAGTCGGCTCGTTCGTGCCCGCCGCCCGCGCCCGCATCGGCGTCGTGGACGCGCTGTACACGCGCGTCGGCGCCAGCGACAACCTCGCGGCTGGCGAGTCAACGTTCCTCGTCGAGATGAACGAGACGGCCAACATCCTCAACAACGCGACGGGCCGCTCGCTCCTCCTGCTCGACGAGGTCGGGCGGGGCACGTCGACGTTCGACGGGCTGAGCATCGCGTGGGCCATCGTGGAGCACCTGCACGAGACGCCGGCCGTCGCCGCGCGCACGCTCTTTGCGACGCACTACCACGAGCTCAACGCGCTCGCGGACCGCCTGCCGCGCGTCGCGCCGTTCCGGGTGACCGTCCAGGAGCACGGCGGCCGTGTCGTCTTTCTGCGGACGCTCGTGCCGGGCGGCGCGGACCACAGCTACGGGATCGAGGTCGCGAAGATGGCGGGTCTGCCCGCGGCCGTCCTCGCCCGCGCCCGCGACGTCCTCCGTCATCTCGAAGCGCACGACGTCGCCTCCGAGGTCGGTGTGATCGGCGACGAGGCGGGAGCGCTGCCGACCGCACGCCGCGGCAGTGTCGGCGCCCTGCCCGAGCGGTCTGCCGTCCCAGCAGAGCCTCTGCCCAACCCGACTGCCTCGGCTGTCATGGCGCACCTCGACCGACTCGACCCGGACCGGATGACGCCCATCGAGGCGCTCATGGCACTTTCGGACCTCAAGCGGGCCGCAGCCGGGTAGGCCGGCGAACGGACTGGCGCGCGGGGCGTAGGGGATGGCCCTCACCGATACTGCCACCCGTCTCGCCCGTCAGGCCCCGGCCGAGGCCGCGCCGTGGGTCCGACGCCTCGCACGCCTCGGCTACGCGGCCAAGGGGGTCGTCTACATGCTCGTCGGCGGGCTAGCGCTGGCTGCCGCCTTCGGAGAACGTGGCCAAGCGGAAGGGACGGATGGGGCCCTCGCCTCGGTCGTCAGCGCTCCGTTCGGGCGCGCCCTTCTTGGCATCATCGCCTTTGGGCTCGCTGGCCACGTCGTGTGGCGGCTCGTCCAGGCAGGCCTGGACCCCGAAAGGCGCGGGACCGACGCGAAAGGACTCGGGCAGCGGGCCGGACTTGCCCTGAGCGCGGCGATCTACAGCGCCCTCGCGCTCGAAGCCCTCCGCCTCGCCCGTGGCGCCGGCGGGGGTTCGGGCGGCGACAGCGCGTCGCACTGGACGGCCCGCGCCCTCGACCTCCCGCTCGGCCGCATCCTCGTCGGGCTCGCCGGCCTCGGCGTGGCCGCATACGGGGTGGCTCAGGGCGTCAAGGCGTACCGGTCGGACGTCTGCAAAAAGCTGGACCTCTCGGACCTGGGCGCGCAGGGCCGGACGAACGTCGAGCGCATCGGGCGGGCCGGGCTCGCGGCCCGAGGCGTCGTGTTCGTTCTCGTCGGCGGCTTCCTCGTCAGCGCCGCCTGGCAGGAGCGGGCTGCCGAAGCGCGCGGGCTCGACGGCGTCCTGCGGACGCTCGAAGGGCAAACGTACGGCCCCGTTCTCCTCGGCCTCGTCGCGCTCGGACTGGCCGCCTACGGCGTGTTTCAGCTTGTCCAGGCCCGCTACCGCACGATCCGGGCGGTCTGAAACAGACGCGCCCGCATCCGACGAGCAGATGCGGGCGCGACCCTTCAGGCGATCAGACTAACTGCCGAGCATCGCTGCGGCGCGGCGCAGCGTTGAGGCAAGCCGGTCCAGGCCCGGCGTCACGCGCTCCTCGTCGGTCTGCGCCATCACGGCCGCTGTCGCGTCGGCGAGGGCGACGAGCGTCGTGCCGATGGCGTGACCGTCGAGGCGGTCGGCGGAGAGAAGGGCGTGGAGGTTGTCAAGGCCTTCCGAGACCGTGTCGAGGTCCATCCCCGTCTGGTCCTGACAGGCGCTGCGCCAGCGCTCGATGATCGTCAGCGCAGCCGTGGGCGTGAGACTCGTGACGCCGCTCTCGAGCACGTCGGCGGTCTGTTCGAGCCCGTCGTCGGGCAGGTCTTGCATGTTGCCGAGCATGGGTCAGGAAAGGGCAGAGCCGGCGTGGCGGAGAAGGGAGCCGAGGCGCTGAAGACCGCCGCGGACGGCCTCGTCGGCCCCCTCGGCAGACGCTTCCGTGCGCTCGCCGAGCGTCGTGAGCAGGCGCGCGATGACCGCGCCGTCGCGGCCTTCGCCCGTCAGGGCCGTGTGCAGGTCGCCAAGCGCGTCGGCGATCGGGTGCAGGTCCGTGCGCTCGGTCGCGAGGATGATGCGGCGCCAGTCGTCGATGCGGTTGATGCCTTTGGAGAGCGGCAGGACCGTGAGGCCGCGTTCGAGGTCGTCGACGGTCGCCGCGATTTCGGCGGCATGCGTCTCGGTGGGAATGGCGTCCATTGAGGAGGGGATGGAGAGAGGCAGAAAGGGACGGCGCCGGGCCGCGCGGGGTTCTTCAGGCGACCGACGGCGTGCCCGGGGAGGGCACGACGACGCCCGACGGGAGCCCGTCGCCGCTCTGCGGCGGGAAGTCGTGGTGCGGCAACCCGCCCTGGAACGTGTCGCGGGCCGTTCGGGCGACCTGCATCGTCACATAGCCGTCGGAGACGGCCCCGATGACGCCGCCGACGAGCGGGATGCCGCGCAGGACGCGGCTCTGGACGCCCTCGGCGACCTTCGTCGCGCCCCAGCGGGCGGTCCGGAGGGCGCCTGACACGACCAGCTTGAGGCCCTTTTCGGCGAGCTTGAGGCCCACGCGGTCCATCGTCTCGGCGTCGGCGTCGCGGGCGGGGTCCTCCGGGGCGATGCCGATGAGGCACCCGAGGACCTGCTCGCGGACGTGCGGCGCGGCCGGGTCGTGGCCCGCAAGCGCGGCGACAGACGCGACCATGTGGAGTTGCACGAGCGCGACGCCGGCCAGGTTGGCCGGCAGCACGACGGGCAGCGTGAGCCACCCGCCGAGGCCGCTTGCGAAGCCGGCCGCCGTCGTGATGGCGACGTGGCGGCGGACGAGCCGGTCAAAGTGGTCGTCGAAGTCGCCGTCGCCCATGCGGACCTCGGCGGCGAGGACGGTCGGCGGCGGCAGGCCCGGCAGGCCGTCGAGCGCGCGCGGGTAGAGCCGGTCGAGGACAAACCGGCGGACGGATGTCGTAGTGGACATGGGAGCGTCAGGAGAGAGGGGCGACGCGGTCGAGCTCGCGCTCGATCTCGCGGCGCAGCGGGCCGGCAAACGCCCGCGCGAGAAGGCCGAGGCGCGCCGTGACGCGCACCGTCTCGGCGCCAGCGTCGAGGCGGCCGTCGATGCCGCGGCCCGAGACGTGAAGGGCGGGGCCGTCCCACCACGAGCGAACGCCATACTCCGTCCGGAGCCGGGCCGCGATCGCGTCGGCAGCACGGCGCGCCCCATCGGGTCCGAGCGTGTGCGGGCGGGTAATGTCGATCGTGGCCACGGTGCCGGGGTGAGGGCCGGATGCAACGCGGGCCGCTCGCTGCGGTTCGGGGACGCGGTGTCCCGTGCGGCCGGGGCGGCGGAACAAACCGGGGCGCCTCGGTCGAATGACCCTCACCCTTCCGCGTTCAGCCGCCCGTATGACCCTCCCCTTTCTCGGCCGCG
>DASVSE010000026.1:0-2175 GCA_036388235.1 Rubricoccaceae bacterium
CTCGTCGATGCCGGCGCGAACGAGGAGCGCGGCGCCACGATGCGTGGCGAGGACCGGCTCGGCCGTCTGCTGGGACCGCTTCTGCGTGCTCGTCACCACGGCCGCGAGCGGGACCTGGGCGAGACGCTCGGCGAGGGCGACGGCCTGCGCCCGTCCGACGTCGTTGAGGTCCGGGTCGAGGCCGCGGCCCTGGACGAGGCCGGCGGCGTTTTCGGCCGTCTCGCCGTGGCGCGTGAGGTACAGGGTCACCGGGGTGCGGGGCGAGAGGGCAGAAAGGGCTACTCGCCCGTGTCGGCGTCCATCCGCGCCGCGCGGTCGGCGAGCTGGAGGGCGCGGACGATGGGCGCGAGCTCTCCGGCGAGGACGCCCGCGAGCGCGTGGTTCTTGTCGTCCCCGTCGAGGCGGTGGTCCGTCACGCGGCCTTGCGGGTAGTTGTAGGTCCGGATCTTGGCCGAGCGGTCGCCCGAGCCGACGAGTTCTTTGCGCGCCGAGGCACGGGCGTCGTGGATGCGGTCGCGCTCGAGCTGGTAGAGGCGGCTGCGGAGCACGCGAAACGCCTTGTCCTTGTTCTTGAGCTGGCTCTTCTCGTCCTGGATCGAGACGACGAGGCCGGTCGGGACGTGCGTGAGGCGGACGGCCGAGTCGGTCGTGTTGACGGACTGCCCACCGGGGCCGGACGCGCGGAAGACGTCCACGCGGACGTCCTGCATGCGCAGGTCCACGTCCACCTCTTCAGCTTCGGGCAGGACAGCGACAGTGGCCGCAGACGTGTGGATGCGGCCCTGGCTCTCGGTTGCCGGCACGCGCTGGACGCGGTGGACGCCGGACTCGAACTTCATCGTCCCATAGACGCCGCCCGAGGCGCCGCCTTTGAGGCCGAACGTGATCTCGCGAAAGCCGCCCATGCCGCCCGCGCTGGCATCCATCGGCTCCAGCCGCCAGCCGTTTGCTGCGGCCCACTTCTGGTAGAGCTCGTAGAGGTCGCCCGCGAAGAGTGCCGCCTCGTCGCCCCCGGTCCCGGCGCGAATCTCGACAATGACGTCGCGGGCGTCCTCGGGGTCGCGGGGGACGAGCGACTCTTCGAGCGCTTCCTCAGCAGCAGCAAGGTCAGCCTCGCGGTCCGCGATTTCCATCTCGGCGAGCTCGGCCATCTCGGCGTCGTCGCCGGCCATCATCTCGCGAAGGCTCGCGACCTCGTCCTGCAGCGCGCGCCACCGGGCGGCTGCCTGCACGGCCGGTTCGAGCGCGGAGAGCTCGCGGCTCAGGCGCGTCATCTCGGCCACGTCCTGTGCGACGTCGGGCGCGGCGAGGGCGGCCGAGACGGCTCCGTAGCGGGCGTCGAGGGCAGAAAGGGCGTCCGGGCGGATCATGCAGCGTCAATCGGGGCCGGCCAAGCTACCGCCCGGCTGGCTCTACTGAGGCCGCCGCCCGAGGCGCGTCACGTCGGTCCGGACCGAGTCTAGCCGGGCGGCCGTGCTCCCGGCGCGGGCCGCCGTGTAGCGGTACTCGTCGGCGAAGCCGCCGTAGATTATGTCGATGGGGAACGTGGTGGCGCTACCGGGCTCGATCGTAAGCGTACGGCGGACGGGCGCGAGCCCGGTGCACGCGCCGCTCGGTGCGTCGACGCCGAGGACGGTCACGATAAAGCGCCCGCCAACGCTCTGCTGCTCGGTCGCGATGCGTGGGCCGCACGGCAGGTCGAGTTCAGACTCTAACAGAAGCGTCGTCGGGCTTTCGAGCGAGACGTAGAGCAGCCCGCCGAGCGGCGCGATGTCACCACCGGAGTCGCAGGCGGCGAGGGCGAGGCAGGCGGCGGCGAGGAGGGCGGAGGACCGGAGCAAACGGGGCATCTGAAAACGGGGTGGGCAGGCAGAAGTGTACGGTCCCGTTACGGGACCGCGAGGCGCGTCGTGCTCGTGCGGACGGCCATGAGGTCACAGCCGGCGAAGCCGCACATGTAGCGGTACGCGTCGGTCGCGCCGCGGTGACGAATCTCGATCTCGACCGTGGGGCTGGCGGCTGGCAGCGAGACAAACGCGTAAGCCGGGTTGTCGGAGCCGGCTGGGCAGCCCGGAACGGCGACGTCCGAGATGCCCTCGACGGTGACGACGAGTCGTCCGGCGCTCACCTCAGAATCGGTCGACAGCCGAGGCGAGCACCCTGGGAAGGTTCGCT
>DASVSE010000027.1:0-2978 GCA_036388235.1 Rubricoccaceae bacterium
TCTACGCGGTCGCCGACGCGCAGGCGCGGCTCGCGCAGGCCGAGTCGGCGAGCGCGCAGGCAGCCTACGGGCTCGTCTTCCGCGCCGCGCTCGTCCGCCTCGCCGTCGGCGACCTCAGTCCCGACGCCCTCGCGGCGACGCTCGCATCGGCGGAGTAGCGGCCTGCCCGTTCTCGCTCTCTCGACCCTCATCCTTCCTCCGGCGTGACTCCAACGAAGAAAATCCTGATTGGCCTCGGCGTCACCGTAGCCGTCCTCGGCGGCGCCGCCGTCGCCTTTGGCGGCGAGGACGAGGGCCTCGCCGTCGAGGTCGCCGATGCGCGCGTGCGATCGATCACGCAAACCGTGACCGCCTCGGGGACCGTCGCGAGCGAGGTCGAGGTGCCCATCTCGTCCGACGTCTCGGGCGAGATCGTCTTTCTCGCCGTCGCCGAGGGCGACCGCGTCGTGCAGGGCCAGTTGCTGCTCCGCATCCGGCCTGACGCCTACGCGTCGCAGCGCGAGCAGGCGCAGGCGAGCGTCCAGAGCGCCCAGACGGGCGTGGACCAGGCCGCCCGCGACGTCGAGCAGGCGACCGTGGACGCGGCCCAGGCGACGGCCGACCGCGAGCGCGCGCAGCGGGCGCTGGAGCGCCAGCAGAACCTGTTCAACCGCGATGTCATCGCGGCGTCCGAGCTTGAAGCGGCTCAGGGCGCGCTCGCAGTCGCGCAGGCGGCCGAGCGGTCAGCGCGGGCGCGCATCGAGACGGCCCGCGGGCGGATCGCGGGCGCGCAGGCGCAGGTCCGTGGTGAGCAGATCCGTGCCCGGCAGGCCGGACAGGACCTCTCGCGGACGGCCATCTACGCGCCCATCTCGGGGACCGTAAGCCAGCTCAACGTCGAGCTGGGGCAGAAAATTGTCGGGACGGCGCAGATGGCCGGGACCGAGCTCATGCGCATCGCGCGGCTCGACGCGATGACGGTCCGCATCGACGTCAACGAAAACGACGTCGTGCAGGTCGAGCTCGGCGACTCGGCGAGCGTCGAGGTGGACGCGTATCCGGACGACGCGCTGCGGGGCATCGTGACCGAGATCGCCAACTCGGCGCGGATCCAGAACGAGGGCTCGGCGCAGGCCGTCACCAACTTTCCGGTCGAGATCCGCCTCGCGGCCGTAGGCCAGAGCGCGGCCGAGACGGCCCGGTCGGCGCCCGAGGAGGGCGCGCCGCCGCGCGCGCCCGGCCCCGTGCTCCGCCCCGGCATGTCGGGCACGGTCGACATCTTTACCCGAACGGTCCCCGAGGCCGTCGTCGTCCCGATCCAGGCCGTGACCGTCCGCGACATCAACGCGCTCGCGCGCGACGCCCGCCGCGAGGCCGAGGCGCGCGGCGAGACGGTCCCGGACGAGGACATTCCGGACGAGGAGGACCTGCGCCGCGTCGTGTTCGTGCTCGTGGACGGCAAGGCCGTCATGCGCGAGGTCACGACGGGCATCACGGACGACACGCACATCGAGATCCGCTCGGGCCTGCGCGGGACCGAGCAGGTCATCACGGGCCCCTTCAGCCTCCTTCGGACCGAGATCAAGGACGGCGACCGCGTCCACGAGTCCGACGAGCCCGTCGCGGACGAGGAGGAATGACGTCCGATCCACTCCAGGCGCCCGCCATGCAGCCCGTCATCGACATCGCCGACGTCTGGAAAACGTACCAGATGGGGGCCGAGACGGTCCATGCCCTGCGCGGGTGCACGTTCTCGGTCCAGCCCGGCGAGTACGTCGCCGTGATGGGCCCGTCGGGCTCGGGCAAGAGCACGCTGATGAACATCATCGGCTGCCTCGACGTGCCCTCGACGGGCGCGTACCGCTTGGACGGGCAGGACGTCGGAACGCTCTCGGACGACGCGCTGGCGCACGTGCGCAACCGCCAAATCGGATTCGTCTTCCAGACGTTCAACCTGCTGCCGCGCCAGAACTGTCTGGAAAACGTCGAGCTGCCGCTCGTCTATGCCGGGATCGGGCGGGCCGAGCGGCGCGAGCGGGCGGCCGAAGCGCTCGCGTCGGTCGGGCTCGGGGACCGGCTGACGCACCGGCCGAACGAGCTCTCGGGCGGGCAGCGGCAGCGTGTGGCCGTCGCGCGGGCGCTCGTGAACCGCCCGGCGATCCTGCTCGCGGACGAGCCGACGGGCAACCTCGACACGGCGACGAGCGAGGAGATCATGCGGCTCTTCGAGCGGCTGGCACGGGCGGGCAACACGCTCGTCGTCGTCACGCACGAGGATGACATCGCGGCGCACGCGCGGCGCGTCGTGCGGCTGCGCGACGGCGTCGTCGAGATGGACGAGGCGGTCGTGGCGCCGACGCTCGCCGGTCTCAGCGTGGACGCGCTGGGGTAGCGGCGGCTCTGGGCGTTGGACGGGCGGTTCGAGGTGTTCGGGCTGCGGCTCGGGGTGTTGCCCCAGCGGTTCCACTGTTCCGAGTCCCGGTTCGAGTGTTTGGAGCGGCGGTTCGGGGTGATCGAGTCCCGGTTCGGGGTGATCGTGCCGCAGTTGGTGGTGTTGGAGTCGCGGTTCGTGGTGTTGGCGTGGCGGATCGCGGTTGTGATGGACGGGGCAGGCCGCTCGTGTGACGGGTCTGGCCACTTTTGAGCCCTATCATTTGAGGTTCACACTTGCCCTTCCGACGATGCCCTTTCGTTTCTCTGCCGTCGTGGTGGTGCTCGCCGTCCTCGCTGTCGTACCGGCTGTCTCGGCACAGGGCGGGCTCACGGCGACGCCGAATCCGTACGACAACGAGGCCGGGGTTTCGCTCGTGATCCGCAACGCGACGGCTGCACCCGTGACACTCGACAGCCTCCGCATCGCGTCGACGGAGGACCGGGAGGGGCCGTACACCGGGGGGTGGGGAATCGGGTACCGGGCGTACCTGAACGGAGACGTGGTTGAGGGAGGGGTGTACTGCAGCCAGTTCCGGTCTGGCCCGTGCATCGATGTCGGGCTTTTC
>DASVSE010000028.1:0-7266 GCA_036388235.1 Rubricoccaceae bacterium
GGCTGCGACGGCCCGGAGCGCGTAGACGGCCGCGCCGAGGCTGTGGTCCGCCATGTGCGCCGTGGCCGCGGCATGGCCTGCCGCCCGCGCTGCGGCGACGGCTGGGGCGGCGGTCGCGTCTCGGGCCGCCGCATGTGCGGCCCACGCGGCGGCCTGGGCAAGTCCTACCGCCGTGTTGCCGCGCGCCCATGCCCGTGCGGCATCAACGGCGCGACGCGGGCGCTCATCGAGCGTAAACCCGAGGACGCGCTCGGCGCAGTCGGCCGCCCAGGAGGCGAGCAGGCGATGCTCGTCTGGACCGAGCGGGCCGCCGCGGTGAGAGGCGATAAACCGGCGGTCTCGCATCTGAATCGGAGCGCCGCGCTTAGCGGTGGATGACCCAGCGGTCGACGGCGCGGCTCTGGACCCACCCCGGCGGGCGGATCTCGACGGTGAAGTACTCGGTCCCGTTGTAGCCCGTGCGGTACCACTGCCGGCGCTCGAACGAGTGGTAGTAGTCCACGAACGGCGCCGGGCCCGAGGCGGCGAACAGGCGCTCCGAGAGATCGGCCTTGAGAAGCGGGAGTTGATCCGCGAAGGCCTCGGAGCCGGCGAGGAGCAGGCCGCGGCCGAACGGCCCGTCGAGGTCGAGGAGCAGGACCGGAATCGAGTCGTTGACGACGAACCAGTACTCGAACTGGACATACTCGTTGCCCGTGTAGCCGACCTGCCTCAGGGCGTCCGCGTTGCGCGTCGGGCGGCCGAAGACGGACTGGAGGCGTCCGCGGACGACCGGCGTCGCGGTCGTGTCGAGCGCGAGACGCCGGGGGTCCGACGCGCGCCAGAAGACCTCGCGGAAGCGCTCTAAAAACGCACCCTGCTCGTCTGGCTCGACCTTGTTCCAGACCGTCCGCACCGGAATACCGGCGAGGCTATCGGCGAGGTACTGCGCGGCGGCCGCCACGCGGGCGCTGTCGGCGAGCGCCCGCCGCCGCGCGGCGATGGCGGCGTAGGCGCGGTCGAACGGGTCCGCCGTCTCTGCGAGCGGGACAGGTCGGGGCGCGACGAACGGCCCCAGCTCGGCCGCCGCCTCGGCGATGCGGGCCTCGAGCCGCTGACGCTGCAGAATCTCGACGACACTCTGCGCCCGCACGGCTGGAGCGACAAGGCAGAGCAGGACGGCGGCCCGGAGGCCCACCGCTCCAATGCCCCTTCGGCGGAGCCCCGTCGCAGTCCCCGGTCGCGTGGTGCGCATCAGTCCATGGAGAGAACGGCGAGGAATGCCTCCTGCGGGACCTCGACGGCCCCGACCTGCTTCATCCGCTTTTTGCCCTCCTTTTGCTTTTCCAACAGCTTGCGCTTGCGCGAGATGTCGCCGCCGTAGCAGCGCGCGGTCACGTCCTTGCGGAGCGCCTTGACGGTCTCGCGCGCGATGATCTTGACCCCGATGGCCGCTTGAATCGCGACGTCGTAGAGCTGGCGGGGGATCAGTTCGCGGAGCTTGGACGCGAGCCGGCGGCCCATGTCATACGCCTTGTCGCGGTGGACGATCGTGCTGAGGGCGTCGACCGTCTCGCCGTTGAGCATCACGTCGAGCTTGACCAGCTTGGAGGGGCGCTCGTCGATAAACTCGTAGTCGAAGGACGCGTAGCCGCGCGACACGGACTTCAGCTTGTCGTAGAAGTCGAAGACGATCTCGGCGAGCGGCAGCTCGTAGCGCAGGTTCACGCGGTCCGTCGTGAGGTACTCCTGCGTGACGTAGGTCCCGCGGCGGTCCTGGCAGAGCGTCATCAGCGTCCCAACGTAGGCCGACGGCACGATGATCTCGGCCTTGACGTAGGGCTCGCGGATCTCGGCGATCTGCCCGACGGGCGGCATGTCAGACGGGTTCTCGACCTCGACGACCGACCCGTCGTTGAGTTCGACCGAGTAGCGGACGTTCGGCATCGTCGTCACGATGTCGAGCCCGAACTCGCGGTCCAGCCGCTCCTGGACGACCTCCATGTGGAGCATCCCGAGAAAGCCGACGCGGAAGCCGAAGCCGAGCGCGGCCGACGTCTCGGCCTCGTAGGTCAGGGCGGCGTCGTTGAGTTGCAGGCGCTCGAGCGCCGCCCGCAGGTCCTCGAAGTCGGCCGAGTCGGTCGGGTAGATGCCCGAGAAGACCATCGGCTTGACCTCGCGGTAGCCCGGAAGCTGCTCCGGCGCGGGCTTGCGCGTGTGCGTGACCGTGTCGCCGACCTTGGTGTCCTGGACGTCCTTGACCGAACCGATGATGTAGCCGACCTCGCCAGGGTACAGGGCGGGAACGGGCTGCATGCCCAGCTTGAGGTGCCCGACCTCCTCGGCGTAATACTTCGCGCCGGTCGCCATGAACGTGATCGGGTCGCCCTTTTTGAGCGTCCCGGCGACGACGCGGACGTAGACGACCGACCCGCGGTATGTGTCGAACGTTGAGTCGAAGATGAGTGCCTGGAGCGGCGCGTCGGGGTCGCCCTGGGGGGCGGGGACGCGCGCGACAATGGCCTCGAGGACGGCCCCGACGCCCATGCCCGTCTTGGCCGAGACGTGGAGCACATCGTCCAGGTTGCCGCCGATCAGGTCCACGACCGACTGGGCGACGACCTCGGGCTCGGCGGAGGGCAGGTCCACCTTGTTGAGGACCGGGACGATCTCGAGGTCCTGGTTGACCGCGAGGTACAGGTTCGAGATCGTCTGCGCCTCGACGCCTTGGGCGGCGTCGACGACGAGAATGGCACCCTCGCAGGCGTTGAGTGCCCGCGAGACCTCATACGTGAAGTCGACGTGGCCGGGTGTGTCGATAAGGTTGAGGATGTAATCCTCGCCGTCCTGCGCCCGGTACGTCATCCGGATCGCGTGGCTCTTGATGGTGATCCCGCGCTCGCGCTCGAGGTCCATCGAGTCGAGGACCTGCGCCTGCATCTCGCGGCTCGTGAGCGTGCCCGTCGCCTCCAGGAGGCGGTCGGCGAGCGTGCTCTTGCCGTGGTCGATGTGGGCGACGATGCAAAAATTCCGGATGCGGGACTGGTCCAAGGCGGGGCGGGGTACGCGGTCGGGGAGCAACGCCGAAGCTAGCGCCGGCCGTGCCGCGTCCGTCGGAAAACGCCGCGCAGAGCGGGCCCGGCCCGGCCGGTCAGAAGCGGAGCCGCAGGCCGGCGCTGACCTCGGACAGCTCCGGCTCCCCAAGCGACCTCACACGCCGCGCCTCGGCGCCGACGCCAAGATTCGGGTGCGGGTACACGTCCAGTCCGATGCCGGCGATGAGCAGCTGCCGCCCGAACGTGATGCGGCCAACCTCCGTCCCGCCCTCAAACCGGTTGGTCGTGATCGTCGCGACGCCCACGCCGGCGAACACGCGCAGGTCGACTGCGCGCAGGCGGGTCCCGACCGACAACGTCCCTTCGAACGCCCCGCCCTCCGTCGCCGGGCCGTCGTCGATGGTGCCGGCGGCGAACAGCGCGACGCGCCCGCCGGCCGCGACGCGTCTTCCGAACGCGTAGTCGGCGCCGAGCGCGAGCACGCTCGTCCCTCCGTCGTCGGTGAGGCCGACGCTCGCGGCCGTCCTCCACACCGGAACGGGCTGCGCTGAGGCTGCAGAGGCGAGGGCGAGGAGCAGCGCCCCACCAACCAGCGGACTGTAAAGGCCGCGCCAGCCTGTCCCGGCCCCCGTTGCACGGCGTGCGAACGGGCTGGCGGCAGGCAACGGGTGGGCAGCAGACATGAGGGCGCAGGCAACGGGCGGGCAAGATAGGCGGCCCGCCGCCGGGTCAGCCGAGCGCCTTCCGGAGCATAGCGATCTGGCCGCTGTGGTACGAGATGTGCTGCACGACGCCCCGGAGCATCGTCGCGGCCGTGTACGGCTCCGCCCCATCGGCCGACCCGTCGCCCCGACGCACCACGCGGTCCAGGTCGGCGTCAGAGAGACGGTCGATGGCCGTGAGGAGGGCGTTGTGGGCCGCGGCGAGGCGGGCGGACGCCTCAGACCATGGCCCCGGACCCGGCCAGTCCTCGTCGGGTGTCGGCTCGACGACAGCGCCGCCGAGGCGGAGCCGCGGCACGTCCGCCCAGACGGCAAGGTGGGCGACGATCTCGGCAATCGTGTGGGCGTTGGCGAAGGCTCGGGCCGTAGCTGCCTCGGCCGTCAGGCCGTCGAGGGCATCGGCGAGCGAGGGGCCGTGCCACGGGGCGCCCCCGATGGCTGCGGCGAAGTCGGACCGGAGGGCGGCGAGGCGGTCCATGGGCTCAGGCGTCGAGCGCGCGCACGACCTCGGGCGCCACCGGAACGGCCGCGAGTGCCGACATGCTCACGTTGCGCCCCTGCCCGCTTGCCACCTGCGAGGACAACACGCCGCGGCGGCACGTCGGGCAGCCCGACATCTGGACGACGAAACGCACCGGCAGCGTGTTGGCCTCTTTTGTGCCCGCCTTCAGAAGCGTAGCCGCGTCGGCAAAGGCGGGTGCGTTGCCCGCCTCTGCGAGCTCGAAGAGGTGGTTATGGACGGCCTCACCCTGAGCGAGCGCGGTCTCCTGCTCGGCCGCATAGGCCGCCTTCTCCTCGTCTGCCTTGCGCCACATCCGGCGATCCTTGACCGAAGCAGGCAGCGCGCCGAGCGTCCGGGTCTTCATGTAGCGCCCGCATGTCTCGCAGTACGGCTTCGTGCGGATGCCGGCCGGAATCAGGAGCGCTCCACCGACGAACCCGATCAGTTCGAGCAAACGCACGCCGTACCCGAGCGTCCCGAGCGGCTGCCCGACGACGCCGTTGTCGTCCTCGAAGCGGATGTCGCGCGTGACCCCGTCGAAATACGGCACGAACGCCGGCAGCGGCATGCCCGTCGAGGCGAGGGCGTTGTACTCGGCGACCTGGGCGAGGCCGTATGCGAGCACTTGGAGCGCGAGGATCACCCACAGCGTGCCCTTTCCGATGCGGAAGCCCGTCAGCCACGACGCGATGCCATACCCGCTCCCGGCGATGAGCCCGACGAGCAGCGCCCCGAACGGAAGGATGTACCAGCCGTACAGCCCCATCGCGTTGAAGCCGAAGCGCACGCTGAGCCAGTACGACAGCACGAGCGTGAGAACCGTCGTGATCACACCCCCAATGACGACGGGGATGCTGACGACGCGGGCGGGGCGGACAACGGTCTCCATCAGCGCACCTGTGGTGAGCGGCCTAACCTATCACCTCCCGCCCGCGGCGCGGAACCGGTTTACACGCGAGACGCCGCAAGGACGCTCAGCAGTGCCAGAAGCGCGGGCCCGCCCTGGACGAGCAGGATGCGCCGCCCCACCGTCGCTCCCCCGTAGGCGGCCGCGACGAGGACGCATCCGAGAAAGAACAGCTGGATCTGCAGTCCGACCGCTGCGTCGGGGTGCACCAGGCCCCAGGTGAGCCCGGCGGCGAGGAAGCCGTTGTACAGGCCCTGGTTGGCCGCGAGCGCTTTGGTGTCGCGGGCGAACTCGGGCGTCGTGCCGAAGATGCGCCGCACACGCGACGTCTCCCAGGCGACCATCTCCAGATACAGGATGTACAGGTGCTCCGCGGCGACGGCCGCGACGAGCACCTGACGGAGCGTGTCGATCATGTGCGTCTCGGTTGCGGCGGAGAGGCCACCCGGCGAATCGCTGCTGCCGTCTCAGGGCGTCACCGCACGCGACGGCGGCGCGATGCGAGCACAAGCCCCACCCCTGCCGCGACGGCGATCCCGCCATAGACGATCCACTGTGTCTGCCCGATCATAAAGCTGTCGACGGCCGTGAGGACGCCGAGGCCCTGGAAGATCCAGACCGTACCGGCAACGATGAGGAGCACGCCGAGTGCGCTGAGGAGCGGTTGCATTGGGCGTTAATCGACGAGGGTCTTTTTGAGTGCTTGAATCGTCTCGACGGGCGTCGGGTCGACGCCCTTGCGGATGGCGAGCCAGTAGCTCGCCGCGTCGCCGAGTTGGACGAGCGACAGCATCCGCGCGAGCCGTCCCTCGCCCTCGGTGGTCACCTCGGTCCAGCCGTGGACGTCCTTGGCGACGAGGTCGCGCGTGGCGGCGTACCGCTTCTGGACCTGTGGGTGATCGTCGCGGTCGCGGAGAACCTCGACGTGCATTCGGGCGAGCAGGTCGGCCGGGCCTGACTCGTAGCCCATGATCTCGTTGTGATCCAGTTCGGGAAAGACGTTCCCGTACGCCGGGTGCTTTGCGTTCTCGTGGAGCTGCGTCCGCCAGCGCATCGCGACGGCTTCGAGAAAGCCCGCGGCCGTATAGACAATGGGCAGGCGGTCCAGGTACGCCTCGGAGAGCGCCCGAGCCGGATTGGCGTCCTCGTCGGCGTCGTGGCGCGTAGCCCGGGCGCGGGCCTCTGAGACCGTGGCGTCGAACTCGGCGTCGGGAAGGGCCAGCAGGCCGAGGGCACGGGCGAGGCGCAGCACGGCACCTAGCGAGTAGCCGAGGGCGGCGCGGGGCTGGAGGCCGCCCGGGATCGTGATCGTTGGGATGCTGGCCGTGGCGGCTAGCTCCGCGATGTCGCCGCCCGACGTCACGACGACGAGGCGCGCATCGCGCGCCTCAGCCTCGGCATAGGCCGCGAGCGTCTCTTCGGTCCCGCCCGAGTAGCTCGACGCGATGACGAGCGTGCGCCCGTCCACCCATGCCGGCAGGGTGTAGTCGCGGATCACGAGGAACGGAACCGGCGCATGGTCCGCGGCGAGCGTCCGGACGAGGTCGCCGCCGATGGCCGAACCGCCCATGCCGACAAGCACAACGCCGTTCAGTTCGGACAATCCGGGCAGGAACGACGCGAGGTCGTCGGTTGCCGAGGCGGCGTTCCATCCGGTCTGGAGGTGATCCGGGAAAGCGCGGACGGCCGCGCGCATGTCTTGCGGGTCCTGGCCGGCGGGGTCAGTGAGAAGGGCGGCCATGGGGTCAGGGGGCGTCGGGCTCGTCGCTGAGCAGCGCGGCGAGGTCGGGGTTGTGAAGGGCGAGAAAGTCGACCAGGAGGCGCTGCACGCCGGCAGCAGTGGCCTCGTCGAGGGCACGGCAGGCGAGAGCCTGCGCCTCGGGAAGGGTGTGGGAGCGGAGGACGCCGCGGACGAAGCCGAGCGCGGCGGGAGAGGCGCTCAGCGCATCCACGCCAAGGCCGACAAGGAGAGGCGTTGCGAAGGGATCGGCGGCGAGTTCTCCGCAGACCGAGACGGTCCGGCCTGCCCGGTGCGCCGCCTCGCACGTCTGCGCGATGAGGCAGAGCACGGCCGGGTGAAGCGCGCGGTACAGCCCGGCG
>DASVSE010000029.1:0-3708 GCA_036388235.1 Rubricoccaceae bacterium
CGGACAAACGTTCGCCCCTGCCGACTCCCTCGTGATTCTGGGGTTCGGGAGGTTCTGCGAGATCTGCCGCCCGTCCGAGGGAGGCGGCGGGAGTGGCCCCGTCGACACGCTCCGAGTCTATTCGGGAGGCTCGGCCGAGCCGCTGAACGTCGAGGTTCGGAACGTGTACGTCGTGGCCGGGGAGGGGGAGCCAGAGGGGGCTGGAGCGCGCCTGACGCTCGCGCCGAACCCGGCCGGGGACGTGTCGGCGCTCAGCCTCGTGCAGCCCGCGACGGGGCCGGTGCGGATCGTGGTGGCCGACCTGCTTGGGCGCGAGGTCGCGGTGTTGCACGACGGTCCGGCCGGGGAGACGCTGGGCCTGCGGGTCGACACGTCGGCGTGGCCTGCGGGCGTGTACGTGGTCCGGGCCGAGGCGGGGGAGCGGCGCGTCGCGGCTCGGCTCGTCGTCGCGCGGTAGAGTCAGGCGGCGGCCTTCGCCTTTTCGATGACTGCTTCGTAGTAGGCCTCGTAGCGGGGGACGATGCGGTCGATGTCGAACTCGTCCACGGCGCGGGCACGGGCGGCCGTCGCCATGCGGGCATGGAGGTCGGGGTCCGTCAGGATGCGCCGCGAGGCGGCGGTGAGGCCGTCGAGGTCGCCGAGCGGGAGCAGGAAGCCCGTCTCGCCGTGGATGTTGAGTTCGGGGATGCCGCCGACGTCGGATGAGACGACGGGTACGCCGCACGCCATCGCTTCAAGCGCGGCGAGGCCGAACGTCTCGGACGCCGAGGGCATCAGGAAGAGGTCGGCGATCGAAAGGATCTCCTCGACGGGCTCCTGCTTGCCGATAAACCGGACGTCGTGCCAGATGCCCAGCTCGCGGGCGAGCGTTTCGGCGGCGGGGCGGTCTGGACCATCGCCGACCATGAGCAGCTTGACGCCGCCCGGCGTGCCGGCGCGGGCATGCCCCTCGGGCCAGATGCCCGTGCCGTGGAGGCGCGCGAAGACCTCGATGACGTCGGTCGTGCGCTTCACGCGGCGGAAGTTGGAGACGTGCGCGACGAGCTTCTCGCCGTCGGGCGCGATGGCCTGCCGGAAGTGGTCTTTGGGCGTGCGCCGGAAGCGGACGGTGTCGATAAAGTTGGGGATGACCTCGATCGGCGAGGTCACGTCGAACTCGGCGTAGGTCTCGCCGCGGAGCCAGTCGCTCACGCTCGTGACGCCGTCCGAGGTGTCGATGGCGTGCTCGACGACAGGCTTGAACGAAGCGTCGCGGCCGACGAGCGTGATGTCGGTCCCGTGGAGCGTGGTCACGACGGGCAGGGCGAGGCCGGACTTGGCGAGGATATCCCGGGCGAGGACGGCGGACGTCGCGTGCGGGATCGCGTAGTGGACGTGCAGCAGGTCCAGACGCTCGTGGCGCGCGACGTCGATCATCTTGCTCGCGAGCGCGAGCGCGTACGGCGGGTACTCGAAGAGTGGGTACGTCGTAACGTGGACCTCGTGGAAGTAGAGGTTCTCGGCGACGTGGTCCAGGCGCATCGGGAGCGCGTAGGCGATAAAGTGAACCGTATGGCCGCGCGCCGCGAGTGCCTTGCCCAGTTCGGTCGCGACGACGCCCGAGCCGCCGAACGTGGGGTAGCAGGTAATGCCGATCGTCATTCAGGGGGTGGAGGTCCCCGCCCCGAACGCCGGTCCCGCGGTGCGGTTCGGGGTGCCCCGCGCGTCCGGCGGGAGCCTCAGGACCATGGCGTACGTTCGGGTCGCCCCTTCTCCGGACTCCCATGCGGTTTCTCCCCCTGGCCCTCGCGGCCCTTGCCTTCGCGCCCGCGGCGCAGGCTCAACTCCTCCCCTCCATCAGCCTCGGCGTCGCCGGGGGCCCCAACTTCGCCAGCCTCAATGACGTCGGAGCTGAACTCGAGAACTCGACCGGCTACCACGTCGGGGTCTACGGCGACATCTCGGTTCCGTTCGTCTCGTTCCGGACCGGCGTGTTTTACCTCAAGGCCGGCGACGTCGAGTCGTCGACCACCACCACCACGGCCGACTTTATCACGGTCCCCGTCGACCTCCGGTTCAGCACGCCGACACCCGTCGTCCAGGCGTACGCGCTCGCCGGGCCCGAATTTCGGTTTCCCGTCGGCGGCGAAGAGGATGGGCTCGTCGTCGAAACGAAGTCGGTCAACGTGGCCGCCAATGTGGGCGCCGGCGTCTCGTTCAACCCGCCGCTCGTCGGGCCGAGTGGGTTCCTCGAGCTTCGGTACTCGCAGGATGTCACCGCGTTTGCCGAGGAAGCGGGCCTGACGACCGAGAACGAGTACAAGCTCAGCATGGTGCAGCTTCGCCTCGGCATCGGGCTGTAAAACCGAGGATGACAGCTGTGGGGGCAGTCGGGCGCGTGACGTACGTTTGCGCTTCCTCCTTCCCCCCGTGCTGCCATGCGCTTTCTGTCTCTCACTCTTGCGGCGCTCCTCGCCGCGCCTGCGGCCTCCGCCCAGATCCTCCCGTCCGTCAGCATCGGCGTGGCTGGCGGGCCGAACTCGTCCAGCTTCAACGAGATCGCCAACTCGCGCCTCGAGGGCTCGACCGGCTTTCACGTCGGCGTCTATGGCGACGTGTCCGTCCCGTTCGTCGCGTTCCGAACGGGCGTGTTCTACCTCAAGGCCGGGGACGTCGTGCGGCTCCTCGATGCGAACGGGGAATCGACCGAAGAAGTGGTCTCGGCCGACTTCGTGACCGTCCCGGTCGACTTCCGCTTTCAGACGCCGACGCCCGTCGTGAAGGCGTATGGGCTCATCGGGCCCGAATTTCGCTTCCCTATCGGCAGCATCGCCGAGGGCGAGACGGTCGACAAGAGCTCGGTGAACGTCGCGGCCAACTTCGGCGCCGGCGTCTCGTTCAATCCGCCGCTCGTCGGCCCCAGCGGCTTTCTGGAGGTGCGCTACTCGCGGGACGTGACGGGCTTCGCCGAAGACCTCAACCTGGAGACGAACAACAACTACAAGGTGAGCCTCTTCCAGCTGCGTCTCGGCATCGGGCTGTAAGACGGTGACGCGCGGCGGTCCGGGACCGCCGCGCGGTCTACTCGACGTAGATCCGGACCCCGCAGTCGCCGCGGGCGCCGTCGTTCGTCACGACCACCTGGTAGTCGCCGGCCCGCGAGAGCTGGCCCGTCCAGTCGGACAGGGCGAGGCGCTCGCCGGTGGTGCTAGGCGCGGCGTTGGCTGCCCGAACCGCCCGGCCGGGCGCGTAGACCTGCAAGGAGCAGGTCGCGTCGTCGACGCTTTCGAGGATCTCGGCGTAGAGAACCTGCCCCCGGCTCGCGCCGACGAGGTAGCGCACCGAGGCCCCGCTCGAGACATCGCGCGTGAGGTAGGCCTCGCTCTCGCCGTGGGCAAAGCGGACCCGCTCGGTCCGCTGCCGCTGGGCGGCGGCCGGCTCGGCAGCGGCGACGAGGGAGGCAAATGCGAGCAGGCCGACGAGGTGGCGGGCGATGCTAGAGGCAAACATGGCAGAACGGATGGGGGCCGGTAGGATCGCTCCCACCGGCCCCCGGTCCAAACGGTCGCCGCCGAATGTCCGGCTTTGCGTCAGAAGCGCAGGAGAGCGGCGGTCGGGCCATGCTTGGCGAGGGCGGCCCGGGCGGCGTCCGAGCGGACGATCTCGAGCGAGGCGCCCTGCGTCATCGCACGGTCCAGCATGTGCTCGACAAGGTCCGGCACGGCGCGC
>DASVSE010000030.1:0-11606 GCA_036388235.1 Rubricoccaceae bacterium
CGCGCCGAGCCACCCGGGCAGCAGGCGGTAGAGGACCTCGGCGTCGAACGGCTCAGACCCCTCGCGCTCAACCCGCAGGCGCGGGTCGTACGGCCGCGGCCGCGACAGCTCGATGCCGACGAGCAGCAGGGCGATGCCGCCAATGATCAGAAACGGGAGGGCGCGCTTCATGCCGGCTCGGTCGTGAGCGGGCGCCGCGCTCCGGACCGCGGCAGCGCGGCGAGGGCGGCGTCGAGGCGCTCGAAGCGCGTGCCGACGCGGGTCCACCGGGCAGCGTCGACGCTGATTCCACCGTACCAGACGGTTTCGAACGCCCGCGTGACGTCACTAAAGGCGCGGCCGAGGTCAGCTCCCCCCCGCGCCGTCGCCTCCCGGACGAACGTCTGGTTGGTTTTGTCGGGCGCCCACGCGACGAGGTCGGCCGCGTCGAGGCGCTGCAGGGCGACGAGGTAGCGGAGGCGGACGGCAGCGCGCCACTCGCGCTGCGCAACGGCAGCCGCGAGGAGGGCCGGTAGGTCCACCGTCGCAATGTCGTCGACGCCGACGAGCGGGTCGGCGCCGTCGGTGAGGGCCAGGCCGCGGCGCGTGAAGAGGCCGCCCAAGCCTGTCTGCGTGACGCGCAGCGCAACGGCGAGCAGGACGAGCGCCGCCACGACGAGCCAGAAGCCCTGCCCACCGCGCGTCGTCGAAAAGCGAAAGAACGGGGCGAGCAGGTGCTCACCGATCCACGCCATCAGCCGCTCCAGCGCCGACGGCTGCTCGGCGACGGGCCGGTCGTACCGGTAGTCCGGGTCGCGCTGCATCTCGGCGAGGGCCGGCGGGGCCGGCCGCGGGCCACTCGGGCTGGGCGCCTGCGTCCCTTCCGACGCGGGTGTCGGGCGCGGCGCCTCGGCAACCGCGTCGGGCGGGCGGGCCGGCGTCGGGTCGGGCAACGGCACGACGGGGCCGACCTGCGCGAGCCAGAGGACGAGGGCGGCGAGGCCGCTCACGAGGCGGAGCCGGACGACTCGCCGCTGCGGAATCCGCCCCCGCGGAAGCCGCCGGCTGGCGCACCGTCGGGTGAATCCGCAGGAGGCGGAGGGAGCGAGGCGGGCTCCTCCGGGCCGTCCAGCAGCCGCCCGAGCGCGTCACTAGGGGCGTCGGGCCGGACAGGCGTCTCGGGCGTGCGAGCAGGATCCGACGCATGCGCCTCCGTGGCCGGGCGGTCGTCGAGCGCACGCGAGAGGCTGTCGAGTCCACGGCCAAGGGACGGCCCCTCGGCGGCCTCGACAAGGCTGCCGTAGAGCACTGCCCAGACGAGCGAAATCACCACACTCACCGGCAGCGCGATGAGCGTCAACACGGCCGACGCGACCGCCATTGATGGACTGGCGCTCGGGTCGTCCCCCGAGACGGTCGATCCGAAAAATACCCCGAGCGTCCCACCGAGGATAAAGAGCATGAAGAGGGCCAGGCCGACCAGCAGCACGAGCGTCCCGAGGACGAGGCCGAGCCGGTCGCGCGTGAGATCGCGGATACGGGCGAGCGCTTCGACGGCGCGCATCTCGTCGAGCCCTACCGCGGCGAGACTTAGCGACACGAGCGGCACGCCGACCAGGACGAATGCGCCGAACACGAGGACCGCAAGCGCGCCTGTCATGACCCCGCCACCCGTCGCCGCGACGATCAGCGAGACAGGGATCAGAAGCCCGACCAGCCCGATTACGACAACGAGCAGCAGCACGAAGACGGGCCCGATCAGCGGCTTCGCCTCGTCCCACACGTCGGCGACGCTCAGCGGGTCGCCGCGCATGTAGAGCCGGACGAACGCGAGCGCCGTGACGGTCGCGAGCAAGCTTGCCGCACCGTCGACGACGGAACCGAGGAACGCACCGCCCACGGCCCCGCCGGCCGAGCGCACGAGAGCGGCCGCCAGGATCATCGGCCCGACGATGGCGAAGACGGCCGTGAACAACGACCGCGCCTCCGAGATGGCGAGACGAAGCGCGGCCGACAGGACGGAGCCGACGTCGCGCTCCTCGCGGAGGCGAATGGCCCCCACCTCGACGAGGGCCGGGTCGGAAAAGAGCGGAGCGTCAGGCATCGGCAGTCGCGAGAGGAGCGGGCGGCGAGGAGGCAGACGGCAAAACGGCCGCCCCTGCCTCGGCGGACAGGCGGGGCGACGCCGCCACGCGGCGCGGCCACCACACGTAGTAGAACGCCATAAAGGCGAACGAGCCCGCAATGATGGCGACGGCGAGCGCGAGCGGCATCTCGGTGTGGCGCGTCACGAACCCTTCGAGCGCCGCCGCGGCGAGAAAGATCGGGACGAGCCCGAGGATGAGCTTGGTCCCGCGGAGCGCGCCCTCGCGGAAGCTCGCGAGCCGCGGGTACGTCCCCGGGAACAGGAGCGCGCCGCCCATCACGAAGCCCGCCCCGCCGGCGACGACGATCGCCGAGAGTTCGAGCGCGCCGTGGATGAACACGACGCGGGCAAACGTCCCGCCGAGGCCGCGCGAGGCGAACAGGTGCGTGAACACGCCCACCATGACGCCGTTGTTGAACAGCGCCTGCGCCGAGCCGAGCGCGAATCCCGGCAGGACCGCCCCGCCGACGTTGAGGACGCCGACGAACGCCATAAACGAGACCAGGACGTTGTTGAGCGCGATCCCGACGCTCATCTGGACCGGCTGCGCGTCTTTGTAGACCGCGAGCGGATCGCCGGACTCGATGTTCGCCTCGGTCATGCTCACGTAGCCGTCGCCCAAGACGAGGCGGGCGAAGCGGTCGTCGCCCGCGGCCGAGATGGCGCCGAGGGCGATGGCGCCGAGAAAGAGCAGGAGGGCCAGCCCGAGCGCGCGCTGCGACTCGTAGGCGGCGAGTGGCACCTCGTGCGTCCAGAACCGGACCAGCCGGCCGCGCTCCTCGCGGCGATTGCGGTACAGGCGCCGGTGCGCCTCGGCCTGGAGGTCGTTGAGGTACGCTGCGGTGACGGAGCCCGGGAAGAACGTCTGCGCGTAGGCGAGGTCGTCGCCGAGGCGGACGTAGCCGTCGGCGAGCGCGTCGGCGTCGGCCTCGCCCGCCTCGGCGAGACGGTCTTCGAAGGCCTCCCAATCGGGGGCGTGGCGGCGGACGAAGACGGATTCGCGCATGTCGGTGAAGGTACGGGGTGCCAGGCACCGGGTTCAACCGCCGCGCGCCGGTACCTTGACCCGCTGCCCCCTTCTGCGCGTCCGCGCAGCTCCGAATGGACGACCGCTTTCTCATCCAGACGGCCCAGAACGTCGAGCTATCGCTGGCACCGGCGGGCGTCGGGGACCGCATTCTGGCGTGGCTCGCGGACGGGGTGGTGTGGGGCGGCTACGCCCTGCTGATGGGCTGGGTGCTGAGCCGGGCCGGGGGCGACGAGGTCGGGTTCGTGATCCTCGTCGTGCTGCCCATCCTGCTCTACGACGTGCTGTTCGAGGTCTTCGCCGAAGGCCAGACGCCGGGCAAGATGCTGCTCAAAATCCGCGTCGCGCGCCTCGACGGCGCCCAGCCGACGCTCGGGCAACTCGCCCTTCGGTGGCTGCTGCGCTTCGTGGACGTCACGCTGTCGTCGGGGACGGTCGCCGTTGTGGCGGTCTCCGTCAGCAAGCGGCAGCAGCGCCTGGGCGACATCGCCGCCGGGACGACCGTCGTGCGCGTCCGGCGCCGCGTTCGGCTCGACGAGGTCCTCTACCCGGAGCCGCCACCGGGCTACCGGCCGCGCTTTCCGGAGGCGGCAGCGCTCTCAGACGCCGACGTGCGGACGCTGCGGGCCGTCCTTGTCCGCAAGCGCCTCTCGTCCCGAGACCGCCGCGGGAGTGCGCTCGCGGAGCGCGCCAAGGCGGCCGTTGAGGCACGGCTGGGGTTGCCGGCCGTCGACATGGACGCCGAGGCGTTCCTCGATATGGTCGTCCGCGACCACACGGCCGTCGTGGACACAGCGTAGCGGGGCTCAAGCACCCGAGCCGAGGAGGGCCTCGCGGGCGCCGGCGCCGTAGGTCAGCACCACGTCGAGTGCGCTGAGGCTGGGTGTGAGGGCAGCCCCGGGTGGTGGGGGCCAGACCTGCCGGCGCGGCGCCTCATCGAAGCGGAAGGCCTCGACCGTCGCGCCGAGGCCGGCGAGGGCGGCGCGGTCTCGCTCGGGCGTGAGCGAGAGCAGAACAGGCCGGCCCGCCGCCTCCCAGACGGCGGCGAGCGTCGCGGGCGCGCCGGGCATGTCGGAGGCGAGCCCGACCTCGGCCGGTCCGCCGAGGCGGCGAACGGTCCACGCGGTCGTCGCGGCACCGAGCGCGCCAATCGAGGGGTGCGGCACGGCGAGCAGGGCGGCGATTTCGGGGAGGAGCGCTTCGGTAAAGGGCGCCATGCCATAGGCCGCGCGGAGGGAGCGCAGGTGGCGGCGCGGCCACCCGTCGGGAACGACCTCGACCCCGCGGAGGGGCGTCCCGACGGGGGCATGGGTGCGGGGGACGGTGATCCACTGCGCGCCCTGCGACGTCAGGATGCGGGCCCGGTTGTGCGTGGCCTGCCGGCTGAAGGCGAACGTGTCCGCGAGCACGACGCGGTCGGCCGTGGCGAGCAGAGCCGCGTGGGCGGCCGGCGGGAAATAGTCGGGCGGGCGAACAGCAAGCACGGGCAGAGCGGAGGGCGCCGCACGATACCGCATCCGCCTGGCGCACCGCGAGGAACGGACAGGAGTGGTCCCCTCGCTCGCGCCTCGTTTAGCGTCTTGGTCGCAGGTCCCGGAGGCAACACTAGATTCTGAGCGCGCCCGGGGCGGCGGTCGGATCCGCGTCTGGTGCACCTCGGTACGCCCACCCTGCACCGCCCCGCCTGCCTCCGTGACCCATCGCCGCGTCTTTCTCATCGCCTTTGCGCTATTCGCGGGGTCCGTCGTGTTCAGCCTTGCCGGGGCGTTCCTGCTCAACTACGCGCCCGGTCCCGCGACGACCGCCCTGACGGCCATCGCCGAGGCAACCGGCCTGCTCCTCGACGACCTCATCAAGCTGCCGACGTGGGTGAACATGGGCATGCTGCTCGTCCTGGCGTTCGCGCTGTACCTCGGCGAGCTGGGCTGGAAGCGGTCGCTGGGCTTCGTCGCCGTCGGGTGCATCGTCGGGGCCGCAGCTGAACTGATCGGGACGACGACCGGCTTTCCGTTCGGGCCGTACTCCTACGGCGATTTTCTCGGCGCCAAGATTGCAGGGCATGTGCCGTACCTCATTCCGCCGTCGTGGTACGCGATCTCGCTGATCTCGCTCGACCTCGCACGGCGGCTCGGGCTCGGGCGGTGGGGCCGCATCGGGGCCGTCGCACTGTTTATGGTTCTGTGGGACGTGGCGCTCGACCCGGCGATGAGCCACGCGTTCCCGTTCTGGAAGTACGACGTCGGGGGCGTCTTCTTCGGAATGCCCCTCGTGAACTGGGCCGGATGGGCCCTGACGTCGGCCATCATTGCCGCGGGCTACGAGTTCCTCCTCGGCGGACTCGCGCCCCGGCCCGACGCGTTCGTCGGTGAGTGGGCACCGCGTGTGTACGCGCTCAACTCGGCGTTCTCGGTCGGGATCTGCGTCGCGTACAAGGTTCCGCTCGCAGGCGTGCCCGGCCTCATCGGCCTCGGGGTCGTGTTCGGCCTGCTCGCATGGCGCAGCCGGACGGCCCCGCCGGCGGGTGCCGGGGCACTCTCGGCCGCCTGACGATGGTGGCCCCTCCTGCTCCGCCGATCGGCGTGTCGGTCGCTGCCGAGGACCGCTTTCTGCGGCGCTCGTTCCGCCACCACAGCCGGACGTTCTCGTTCGCGGCGCGGCTGCTGCCACGCCGCGTGCAACTGCCCGTCGCAACGGTTTACCTCTACTGCCGAACCGTCGATGAGGTCGCGGACCGCCTCGCGCCTGAGCTGGGGCCGGCGGCGGCGCACCGCGAGCTGGACCGGATCGAGCAGGCGCTCGGGCTTGCCCTTGCCGGAGAGCCGCCGACGGACGCGCCCGACGCGCTCCTGTGGCGCCGCCTCGCCGACGTCCACGGCACGTTCGGGCTCCATGCGGGTGCCCTCGGGCAGCTCCTCGACGGCGCCCGGTGGGACCTCGACGCCCGGCCCATCGCGACGCGGGCCGACCTGCTCGCCTACTCGGACCTTGTCGCAGGATCTGTCGGGGCCGTCGTGCTGCCGTTCCTGGTCCGCGACCCGGCCGATGCTGCGGCGCTCGACGCGCCCGCGCGCGCCCTCGGAGCGGCGATGCAGCTCACCAACATCCTCCGCGACGTTGGCGAAGACTGGCGCGACCTGGGACGCGTCTACCTGCCCGCGGACGCGCTCGCCGGGGCCGATCTCACGCCCGACCGCCTCACGCCCGGCCTCGCTGGCAACGCCGAGGCGTTCCGGCGCTACGCCGCGGTCGTCGAGGCGACGATGGCGCATGCCGAATCGCTGTACGCGCGTGCCGAGGCGGGCATTCGGGACCTGCACCCGGCCGCTCAGACGGGCGTCCGGGCGGCCGCACGCATCTACCGTGAGATCCTCAACGAGGTCCGCGCCGCGGGCTACGACAACCTCTCGCGGCGGGCCGTCGTGCCGCTCCGCCGCAAGGTGCGCCTGCTCGCCGACGACTCGTACGCCCGGCGCCGCGCGCGGCTCGTGACGGGATGAGCGGGCCGCCCGCCCACCTGCCGCTCTACGACGGGGGGTCGCTCGCGCGGCGTCTTGGACGCGCCTACGCCGCACGAACGATGACTGCGAGCCTGCGCAGCGCCTTTCGCCGCGCCGTCTGGGCTGCTCCCGAGCTTGCCGATCCGGCGCCGGGCCGGCCGCTCGTGGTGTATGCCAACCACCACGTTTACCACGACTCGTTCCTGCTCTGGCACCTACTCACGCGCGGCCTCGGGCGGCCCATGGTGGTCTGGATGGCCGATTGGGAGCGGGCGCCACTCTTCGGCCCCATCGGCGCGCTCCCGTTTCCCGACGACGACGCCCGCGCCCGCGCCGGGACGATCCGCGAGACGGCCCGGAGGATGACCGCCGACCCGCGGACGGCGCTGTACGTGTACCCCGAAGGCCACATGCACCCACCCGAGGAGGGCCTGCTGCCGTTCAAGGCGGATCTGCCCCGGCTCGCGCGCCTGCTCCCGCCCGCGACCGCCTTCGTCCCCGTCGGTATCCGGACGTCGTGGTGGGGCCAGAGCCGGCCGACGGCGATTCTCGGCGGTGGCGAGGCGCACGGCGCGCCGGATGGTGGTGAGGCCGAGCGCCTCGCCGAGGTCCTCGCCCGTCTCGCCACCGTCCGCCCTACCGATCTGGACACAGGTACTGCAATAACGGTATTCGATGGGGCGCCGGGGCCAGACGAGCGATGGGACCTCTCCCCCGTCGCCCCGCTTTTCCGACGCATCACGTTCTGAGCGCCCAAGAGCGGGAATCGACCGCTCCAGCTACTGTTCGAGAACACGTTCCACGTCAGCGGTGCCCCCCGCCGGCCCGGTGACGCTCGACACACTCGACATGCCCCGGTAGCACCCGGCGCCTACGTCGTTCGCCAGGCCGCCGGCGGACACGTGATGACGGCGCAGCTGACCGTCGTGCGGTAGCGCCGTTCTGCGACGACCGAGCGAAGACGGCACCTCAGCAGACCAGGTGACCGGCCACCGCGTAGGTTCGGGCTGTCCCCCTCATGTCGTGATGCCCACCGCCTGGATCTCCGGCCTGCTTCTCGCCGCGGTGCTGTTCGCGAGTGCCCCGGACCGACCCACTCGGGCGGAGCCGCGCGCTGCGTCCGGCGTAGCTCCCCTGTCGTCCGTCCGCGACTCGCTGACGGTGTACTACGCCCGGCAGGACACGGCCCGCGTCGAGCGCCTCTACCGGCGGCGGGCACGGACGCGCGAGGAGCGCCTGCTGTGCCTGTACCGGCTCTACCCGATGACGCTGGACCGCGCCTACCTCCGCGACATCCCGTCCGAGACCGGCGTCACGTCGGCCCGCGAGCTCGCCCTCATCGCGGCGATGTGGGCTTACCGCGCGTCGTCGGGCCCGGCGTACCGGCTGCCCATCGACGGCCGCCGCTCGGAGCGCATCCTCGGCCGCGCGCTCGAGCGCGACCCCAACGACCCGTACGCACTCCTCGTTCGTGGACAGTCGCTGTACTACAAGCCCCGCGCTTTCGGCGGCGACGTCGTCGCGGCGCAGCGGACGTTCGAGCGGCTCCGGACCGCGCTGGCACGGAACACGCCGCCCGGCCTGCACCCGTTCGAGGCCGAGGTCTGGATCTGGATGTGCGTCCGTCGACAGAACGCCAGCCAGGGAGCGGCTCTCCAGCGGCGGCTGATCGCGCGGCGCCCGCCGCCGCTGTTCCGCCAGTTTCTCGTCGACCCTCCGTGAGTGCCCTCGTGCTCGTCGTTCTAACGCTGCACGCGGGCGTGCTCGGCGTCCTCGCCGGCAACGTCTGGCACGCCTGGCGCGGCCGGCACGTCGGGCGAGACGCTGCCGACGGCATGTTGGGCGTCCGCGTCTCCGTTCTCGTCCCGGCCCGCAACGAGGAAGCGAACCTCGCCCGGCTGCTCCCGTCCGTGCTGGCCCAGCAGGGGGTCACGTTCGAACTCGTTGTCGTGGACGACGCCTCTGAAGACGGCACGGCACGCGTCTTGGCCGAGCACGCCGACCCGCGCCTCACCGCCATTGCCTCGTCCGGGCCGCCGGCCGGGTGGGTCGGCAAGACGCACGCCCTTCACACCGCCGCCGCCCGCGCAAGCGGCGATGTCTTCGTGTTTCTCGACGCTGACGCCGTCCTGCGCGACGACCGCGCGCTCGCCCGGATTGCCGGCCGGTGGAGCGCCCGGGGCGGGTCCGGGACGGCGCTGACGGGCCTGCCGCATTACCTCGACCGCGGGGCGACGGCGCTGCTGACGAGCCTTGTTCCTTTTGCGGTGATGGCGGCCCTTCCCGTCCCCCTCGTACCACTCACCGCCAACCCGGCCGTTAGCGCGCTCAACGGCCAGATCTGGACCCTCGGTGCAGCCGACTACCACCGCCTCGCGCCCCACGCCGCGCACGCGGCCGAAGTCCTCGAAGACGTGATGATCGGGCGGTTTCTGAAACGCTCCGGCGTCCGCCTGCACTTCGACGACCTCCAGCGCGACGTTGCCGTGCGGATGTACGGCTCGTTCGGCGAGGCGTGGCAAGGCTTCCGCAAGAACGCGTACCTGCTCGGCGGCGGCACACCGGCCCGCTTCGCGGTCTTTCTCGCGCTCTACGCCTTCACATGGCTTCTCCCGAGCGGTCTCTGGCTCACCGGACCGCTCGGCCTGGCGACGCTCGCAACCCTCGTCGCCATCAAGGCCATCGTGGACCGGTCGCAGGGCTTTCCGCTGTGGGTCTCGCTCGCTGCTCCGGCATCGCTCGCGCTCGGCGCGGCACTCCTGCTCGACTCGGCCGTCGCGCACGCGCGCGGCCGCGTCGCGTGGAAGGGCCGGTCCGTCGGATAAGGCGCTGACGAACGGTGCCGCCGAGCGGCGCCCGTGGCGTACACTTCCGGCCCCTCTCCGCTCCTGCCATGCGTCTCGCCCTCGTCCTGCTCCTCGCCCTCGCCGTTGTCGGCATCCTGCTGGCGACGCAGGACTCCAACTTCGCCGAGGTCTCGCTCGCGATCCCGTTCCTCGGCGTCAACATCACCGGCGCGCTGTTCTGGATGCTCGCCGGCTGGTTCGGCATCGGCCTCGTCGTGGGCTACCTCGGGACCCTCCCCGGCCGCATCGGGGCATCAATGCGCGCCCGCCGCGCCGAGAAGCAGCTCGCAAGCGTCGAGACGACGACCGCCTCGACCGTCTCGGCCGTCCGCGCCGACGCCGCCGCCGCCCGGGCCAACGCCGCTGCATCCAGCGCCGACGCCGCCGAGACGCAGCGGCTCTCCGACGAGGTCGCCCGCGGGATGGCCCGCCGCGACGTCCCGCCGCCGCGCAGCTTCTAGCCGTGGCCGACACGCTTCAGGGGCGACGCGCCCTCCGCGGCCGCGGCCCGCTCGTCGAGCGACGGTCGGACTCGGTCGGCCTCTCGCAGGGCGCGCTCCCGCCGGTATCCGACGGCACGCGGCCCGCCCGAGTCACGGCCTTCCACTACTCGCCCGACCACGTCGAGGAGCACGACGGTCTCTCCGCTGCGGAGGCGTTGGCCCTCTCAGAGCGCCCCGGCGTAACGTGGGTCAACATCGACGGCGTCGACGACACGGCGACCGTTGCCGCCTTCGGCGAGGCGTTCGGGCTCCACCCGCTCGCCGTCGAGGACATCGCGCGGACCAACCAGCGGCCGGCCCTCACGGTCTACCCGGACCGCGTCATCGTCGTGCTCCGCGCCGTCGAGGCGCTCCCGGTCCCGGCGGACATTGCCTACTGCAGCGCCGCGACCGATGTCCCGGGCCACGTCATCGAGCAGATCTCGTTCGTGCTCGCGCCCGGCATCGTGCTGTCGTTTCAGGAGGACGAGGGGGACGTCTTCGACGCCGTCCGCGACCGCATCCGCTCGGGCGGCGGCCGCGTCCGCGGCCTCGGCGCGGATTACCTGCTCGCCGCGCTCATCGACATCATCGTGGACAAGTCGTTCGTCACCCTCGAGCGCCTCGGTGACGCGGCAGAAATGCTCGAGACGCTCACGCTCGACGACCCCGCGCCGCCTGTCCAGGCGTCGATCTCGCGCCTTCGCCGCGAGGTGTCGCTGCTCCGGCGCGCGCTGTGGCCGCTCCGCGACGTCATCTCGGGCCTCTCCCGCGGCGACACGCCGTTCGTGACGCCCGAGACGATCCCGTTCCTCCGCGACGCGCAGGATCACCTCATGCAGTCCGTCGAGGTCCTCGAGTCGCTCCGCGAGATTCTCGCCTCCCTCTCGGACCTCTACCTGTCGGTGATCGGGACGCGCCAGAATGAGGTCATGAAGGTCCTCACGGTCATCTCGACGGTCTTCCTGCCGCTGACGTTCGTCGCAGGCGTCTACGGGATGAACTTCGACCCGGACACGTCGCCGCTCAACATGCCCGAGCTGCGGTGGTACTACGGCTACCCGTTCTCGCTCGGGCTGATGCTCGCCATCGCTGTCGGACTGATGGTGTTCTTCCGCAAGAAGGGCTGGTTCTAGGCGGACAGCCCGGCCCCACCGAGCGCGAGCCGTCGTGGGCAGAGCGCTGCCTCGGCCGGGTCGTTCGTCGCGACGACGACGACGGTCCCGGGATCGGCAATGAGGCCGGCCACGAGCGCGCGGCCCGCGTCGTCGAGCGTCGCCCCGGGTTCGTCGAAGAGGAGCACGGGCGGACGATGGATCACGGCGGCGGCGATCCGCATCCGCTGCCGCATCCCGGTCGAGAACGTCGCCAGCGGGTCGTCCGCCCGTGCCAGCAGCCCGACACGTTCCAGTGCCTCGGGCACCGCGCCGGGCGCGAGGCGCCGCGCGCGCGCCAGAAATGCCAGGTTCTCGCGAGCTGTGAGGGCGTCGTAGAGCTGCAGCGCCGGCGCGACGAGGCCCACCCGCTGCGGCCGATCTTCGGGCGCGACGGCGTGCCCATGGGCCGTCAGCCGGACCGTCCCGGCCTCGGGCGACAGCAGCCCCGCGAGCACGAGCAGCAGCGTGCTCT
>DASVSE010000031.1:0-4318 GCA_036388235.1 Rubricoccaceae bacterium
CCAGATCGCCGACCGCCTGCTCGCCACGTCCGCTTCGGCCCGGCCCGAGACGGCTCCGGGCGCCCCGGCCGATGACCCGGCGGTCGCGATTGCTGCTCGCCTCTTGCCGGATCTCGTCGCGTTCCAGGAGGCCGAGGCGCGCATCGACGCGCGTGAGGCCGAGCTGCGCCGCCTCATCGGCCGCGCCCGCTTCGGCGCCTTCGGCGCCGTCGTCCCGCCCGACGCCACGTTCTCGCTCCGCTTTACGGACGGCGTCGTGCAGGGCTATAGCTACAACGGGACGGAGGCACCGCCGGTGACGACGCTCTTCGGCGTCTTCGACCGCTACCACAGCTTCTGCCAGGCCAGCGCCGGCGCACCCGTCGTGACGGGCCCGAACGGCGAGGCCGCCTGCGACTGGCAGCTGCCGCAGCGCTGGATCGACGCCGAGGACGACCTCGACCTCGCGACGCCGGTCAACTTCACGTCCACGTCGGACACCATCGGCGGCAACTCGGGCTCGCCGGTCGTCAACCGCGAACTCGAACTCGTCGGGCTGAACTTCGACCGCACGATCGAGGGCCTCGTCCGCGATTACCTCTACGCGCCCGAGCGTGGCCGCAACGTCATGGTCGACACCCGCTTCGTCTTGGAAGCGCTCCGCGAGGTCTACGACCTCGACGCGCTCGCCGACGAACTCACCGAGGGCTCGCTGCGGCGGTAACCCGGTCGGTGGGTAAACCCTGGAAGGGGAGAGGCAGGCCGCGCGGCCCGTCTCTCCCTACGCCGTTTACTACTCCGGCCGAAGGCCCGGAATCGGGGCGAACGACTGCGACGGGTACGCCGCCGGCGATGCGGGCACCTGGACCTGCACGAACCGGTGGCCCGAGCGCTTGTGGCACGCGTTGCACCCGTCGAGCATCACGGCGTACGTCGAGTCGAAGCGGGCACGGTCGCCCGAGCGGGCCGCGGCGAGCAGGCGCTCGGCGCGCGGCATGGCCACCTCAGCTGCGATCGCGCTGATGTCCAGCCCCTCGTCCACGATGCCGCCCTCGATGAGGCGCTCGGTGTTCTCCTCAATCTCGTGCGCGTAGAACGCCGCGAGCGGCCAGTTCTCCGCCTCGGCCGCCGTGTGCGCCTTCTCAGCGAAGCGCTGGTAGAGCACCATGTGGACGAGCAACTGCTGCGTGTCGGCCTCGCCGGCCGCGCGGGCTTCGGCGCCGCGCGCCTCGGGCGTCATCGTCTCGGGCCGAAAGACGGCGAACAGCGACGTCAGGACAGCAAACAGGGCGACCAGCAGGGCGCTGGCGGCGACGACGGACGAGCGGTTCATCGGGTGGGGAGACGCGGAACGGGCCAAGCTAGACCGGATCCCCGGGCCGCCGCGTGCCCTCAGAGAAATCACGCCGCAGTGCGGCACCTTTTCCGCCCGCACCCGGTTATCCCGGCAGTCCACCGCTGCCTCCGATGACCCCGCTCTCGCCGGCCGATCCCGACGGCCTCCCCACGGGCCTCGCCGCCGTCCTCCCGTTCCTCTACGTCGCCTGGGCCGACGGCCGTCTCACAGCCGACGAGGTCGACGCGATTCGGACGCACGTCGTCGCGCAGCCGTGGCTGACCGACGATGAGCGCACGCGTCTCGCGTCCTTTCTCGACCCTGCCGCCCCGCCGGACGCCGCGACCGTTCACGGCTGGGCGCAGACGCTTCGCGAGACGCTCCCGACCGTCCCGGCTGAAGCGCGCGACTCGCTTGCCGCCCTTGGCTCGGCCCTCGCGACGCTCTCGCTCACGGGCGACGGCTCGGGTGCCGACCCCGAGATCCGCGCTGCCCTCGACGAGATCGAGCGCGCGCTCGGCCTCGACGGCGCCGAGGAGGTCCGCGAGATGGAACCGGCGGCCCCTGATCCCGGACCGCCCGACCTCCCACCGGTCGTCCCGCCCGCGTTCGACGTGGCCGCTCTTCAGGCCGTCCTCGACGGGCCCCGCGCGGCCGTCCGCGACCGCGTCCGTGCGTTCCTGCAGGATCCGGCCTTCGCCTACCCCGAGCCAGGAATCTCCAAGGAGGCGTACCGCGAACTCGTCCTCGGCTGGACCAAGCGTCTCGCCGATGCCGGCCTTGGCCGCCTCGCTTTCCCAACGTTCGCCGGCGGCGCGGCGAGCATCGGGGACTTTATCGCGGCCTTCGAGACGCTCGCCTTCCACGACCTCAGCCTCGTCGTGAAGTACGGCGTGCAGTTCGGCCTGTGGGGCGGGTCGGTCCAGCAGCTCGGCGGTGAGGATCAGCGCCAGCGCCTGTTGCCCGAGATCGGCCGCCTCGCCTTGCCCGGCGCCTTCGCGATGTCCGAGCGCGCCCACGGCTCCAACGTCCGCGACTTGCAGACGACGGCGACGCTCGACCGCGAGACGGACGAGTGGGTGGTCACGACGCCGACCGAGCGCGACCACAAAGAGTGGATCGGCAACGCTGCCGCGCATGCCCGCATGGCGACCGTCTTCGCCCAGCTCTTCATCGACGGCGAGGGCTACGGCGTCCACGCCTTCCTCGTGCCCCTCCGCGACGCTTCCGGGCAGATCCTCCCCGGTCTCCGCATCGAGGACTCGGGCCACAAGATGGGCCTCAACGGCGTCGACAACGGCCGCATCTGGTTCGACGGCGTCCGCATCCCGCGCACCAACCTCCTGGACCGCTTCGCGCAGGTCGCCGAGGACGGCACCTACACGAGCCCCATCGCGAGCGAGGGCAAGCGCTTTTTCGTGATGCTCGGGACGCTCGTTGGCGGGCGTATCGCTGTCGGGAACGCCTCCAACTCGGCCGCCAAGGCCGGCCTGACGATCGCCGTCCGCTACGGCGCACGCCGCCGGCAGTTCGGCCCTTCAGGCGGGCCCGAGGTGCCGCTCATGGACTACCTCAGCCACCAGCGCCGCCTGCTCCCGCTCGTGGCGATGAGCACGGGCCTGACGTTCGCCCTTCACGACCTCGTCGAGCGGTTCGCCGTGCTCGCCGAAGGCGGCGATACGCGCGAGATCGAGTCCGACGCCGCTGCCCTCAAAGCGCTCGCGTCGTGGCACAGCACGCACGCGCTCCAGGAAGCCCGCGAGGCGACCGGCGGCGAAGGCTACCGCTGGACGAGCCGCATCGCGCACCGCAAGGCTGACGCCGACATCTTCACGACCTTCGAGGGCGACAACACGGTCCTGATGCTGCAGGTCGCCAAAGGTCTTCTCGCCGGCTACCAGCGCGAGTTCTCGGACCTCAACGTTTCGGGCATCGTCCGCTTCCTGCGCGACCGCGCCGACGCGCGCCTAGGGGAAGTCAACCCGGTCGCCCGGCGCAACGCCGCCCCGGAGCACCTGCTCAGCCCCGCGTGGCACCGCGCCCTTTTCGAGCGCCGCGAGCGCCAACTCCTCGTCTCGGCCGCCGCCCGCCTCAAAGGCCGCATCGACAAGGGCACCGATTCGTTCGACGCCTTCGTCGATGTCCAGGACCATCTGCTGACGCTCGCGCGGGCGCACGGCGAGCGCCTCGTTCTGGAGGCGTTCCAGGCCGCTGTGACGCGGACCACGGACCCGCAGCTCCGCTCCGTCCTGTCGCTCCAGTGCGCGCTCTACGCGCTCTCGCGGATCGAAGCCGACCGCGCGTGGTTTCTGGAGCAGAGCCTGTTTGAAGGCAACGTCGCCAAGGCCGTCCGCACGCAGGTCAACGTGCTCCTCGGGCGCATGCGTCCGGTCGCCGTCGAGTGTGTGGACGCGTTCGGCATCCCCGACGCGCTCCTCGGGTCCGACATCGCCGCCGGCATCGACGCGCCGGCAGGCCCGCCGGACGTCCCCCCGACGCCTCCCGAGGCACCCGTCACCGACGGCGTTCCGGTCGGGGCGGGACCCGTCGGGCAGGCGGTGACGGCGCCCGACGCCATGCCTGCCGCCGTATGAGAATCACCGACCTCGAAGCCGGCCAGACGTACGTCGTCACGCAGCCCTTCCGCGACCACTACGGAACGCTCGTCCATGCCGGCGACCTCCAGACCTACGAGGGCTACTCGTTCCTGCCGGTCCACGGCGGCTTTACGGTTCGCTTCCGCCAGGAGACCCTCTACTTTCAGGAGGGCGACCAGGCCGAGATCGTCGAGCACGCCGAGCGTTTCTTCCAGCCCGTCGGATGAGGCCGCGACGGCGCTGAACCGTCACGAGATCAGGAAAAAGTCCGGGTCCTGCCGGAAGGTGCCGGCGCGGCAGAGCGGGCATGGGCACCCGTCGAGGTCGAACAGGGGGCGGAAGACGCGCCCGCGGCAGCGCGTGCACGGGTGCGGCGGGCGCGCCGAGTCCTGTAGGGTCCGCCGGC
>DASVSE010000032.1:0-1981 GCA_036388235.1 Rubricoccaceae bacterium
CCAGTTCAGCAACGTGACCGCGTTCTCGATGGACGGCGCCGTTCTCCAGACGGTCCAACTCGGCGCGTATGCGTCGGGCTTGGAGCCGTTCACGGTCGGCGTCGGCGGCCACGAGAGCATGTAATGGGCGCCGACCTCCTCTCGCAGTACGAGATCCCGAACCTGCACCCGCTTGCCGTCCACTTTCCGCTCGTGCTGCTGCTGCTCGCGGCCGGCGTGGCGGTCCTCTACGCCGCTTTCGGGCGGCCGGTGTGGCGGCTCGCGGCCCTCGCGCTGTTCGCCCTCGGGACGGTCGGCACGTTCGCCGCGCAGCAGACGGGCGAGACGATGGAGCACGAGATGGAGGGCGAGCCGATTGTCGACGCGGTCCTCGGGACGCACGAGCGGATGGCGGACTACACGCTGTGGGCTGCCATTGTCGCGACAGTCGTGTTCGGAGGCCTCAGCGCGGCGTCACGGCGCGGCCGGCGAGCCGGTGGGACGCGCGCGAACGGCCTGCCCGCGCCCGAGCCGCTCGTGTGGCGCGTTGGCGCCCTCGTGCCCGCCCTCGCCGCCGCGGCGCTCGTCGCGTGGACGTCCCACCTCGGCGGCGTCATGGTGTGGGGCGTCCCCGCCAGTTAGGTTGCGCCATGGCTTACGCGCCCGACTCTCTCTCTGACCGCGAACGCGACGTGCTCCGGCGCGTCGTGCAGACGTTTATCGACACGGCTGCCCCGGTCGGCTCGCGCGTTGTCGCCGAGCGGGTCGACCTGTCGAGCGCGTCCGTCCGGACGACGATGCAGCGCCTCGAAGGCGCGGGCTATCTCGGACATCCGCACACGTCGGCCGGGCGCGTTCCGACGGAGCAGGGCTACCGCCTCTACGTCGACGGGCTGATGGACGTCGCCGGGCTGAACGAGCGCGAGGCGGCGCTGCTGCGCGAGAGCGTCCGCCGCCGCCTCGGCGACCTCGACGCCGTCGCGAACGAGACGAGCCGCCTTCTCGGCTCCCTCGCGCGCCTGCTCGGCGTCGTGCTCACGCCCCGCTTGGCGACGGGCATCCTGGAGCGCATCGAGGTCGTCCCGCTCGGCGCGACGCGCGTGCTGTTCGTGCTCGCCCTCCGCGGCGGCCTCGCCCGAACGGTCGCGGCCGAGGTCGACGTCGAGGTCCGCCCCGGCACGCTCGACGCCGTCGTGCAGCGCCTCAACGAGCGCCTCGCCGGGCACTCGCTCGACGAGATCCGGCGGACGGGCGCCGAGCGGGTGCAGGACCTCGCCGAGGGCGACCGCTCGGGGATCGTCCGCGTCGTCCTCCGCGACGCGCCGACGCTCTTCCGCGAGCCGGCCGATGCGCGCCGCGCTGCCATCGCCGGGACGGGGCACCTCGTCGCGCAACCCGAATTTCAGCGCCCCGAGGCGGTACGCGACGCGGTCGAACTGGCCGAGAACGAGGCCGTCGTCGTCCACCTGCTCGAAACGGCCGCCGCCCTCGGTCCGGCCGAGGGCGGCGCGCCCGAGGCGGGCACGGCGCGCGTGCTCATCGGCCGCGAGGCCGACCGCGACGGTACGGGTGACCGCGAGGGCGCCGCCGCCGTGTCGGTCGTGACGGCGCCGTACCACGTCGGCGGGGCGCTGGGAGCCGTCGCCGTCATTGGCCCGACGCGGATGGACTACGGCCGCGCCGTCGCACTCGTCGAGTACGTCGCCATGCTGCTCAGCGACGACGGCGGGCCGGGCGGCGGGTGACCTCTGCGACGCTGGCGTACGCGTCGGGGGCTCAGCTTCCCGTCCGATTCGTTCGCGATTCGCGAATCGCCGCACGATCTTGGATCCGATTCCGGCGTTCCACCTCGCCCTGTCCAGACGACCGATGATGCCTGACGACCAGACCCTCGACACCGCCCCGGCGCCCGATGCGCCCGCCTCCGATCCTTCGGGGGGCGCGTCCGTCGACGCGCACCAAGCCGAAGTGGCCGACCTCCGTGACCAGCTGCTCCGCCGCG
>DASVSE010000033.1:0-1929 GCA_036388235.1 Rubricoccaceae bacterium
TGTGGGTTGACCTGGTAGAGCGCGGCGACGTGCTCGCGGAGCTCGCTGCGCTCGGTCGCCTCCTTGCGCAGACGTGCTGCGACCGGAGCAAACGCGCCGGCGAGTGTCCCGAGCCCGCGCGAGACGCGCCGCATCGCCGCCGGGTCCGACTCGCCCTGCGCGATGCGCTCGCCGAAAGCGGTCAGCCGGTCTGCCGTGCGCGGCCCGTCGACGTAGGCCAGCACGCAGAGGACGCCGACGAGCACGGCCCACAGGACGAACGTCCACACGACGGTTTCTCGGACCGCAGACGCCGGAACGGGCACATCCGAGCGGGCCGCCGCGACGACGAGCCCCGTCTGCCCGACGGGCGCAGCGGCGATGCGGTAGCGCGTCGGCCCGACCGTGACGGCGACGAGGCTCCCATCGGCCGCCTGCTGCACAGTCTCGCTCCAGTCGACGTCACGGCCGAAGGCGTCGTCCGACGCTGCGTAGACGAGCCCGGCGGCGTCGGTCAGCACCCGCTCTGCCCCGTCCTCGAGAGCCGCATAGGGACGGAACGCAGCCGCGACGCGAGAGGGCGATGCGGGCGTGCCGGCCTGCACGGCGAGCGCGGTCGCGGCCGACGCGACGTCGGCACGCAGCAGGGTGTCGGCCGTATCGCGGCTGTGCCGCTGCTGCCCTGCGAGGTGCAGCAGCGCCGCCACAACTGCGACGAGCGTCACAGCAGCGATGCCGACAAGGGCGGAGCGGACAGCCGGGGTGGAAAGCGTCATAGCGGAGGAGTCGGGATCCGGCAACCCGCCCCGTCGGGTGGACGGGGCAGCTGGCGGCGGGACGCTCGGGCGCCACCCTAAGCTATCGTCCCACCCCGGGTCCGACGCAAGCGCGTTCGTCGGGCAGGGCCAGATGCAGCCTAGACGCCGAGGTCGGCTGCCGGGTCCACGGCGCGCAGGCCTTTCGCCGTCGCCTCGACGCGCGCCGTCGCGACCGCGGGGTCGTGCTCGAAGACGAGCGTCCACGCCTCGTCGGCAGCGCGGGCGAGCAGGCGGCCCTTTTCCTCGATCGTCACGAGCGGCTCGACATCGTAGGCCATCCCCCACAGCAGCGGCACGTGGGCCGACGTCGGGACGAGATCCGCGGGGTAGAACAGCGTCCGGTCATCGCCGTGGACGATCAACAGTTGCTGCCCGCGCGTGTGGCCGTCCACGACGAGCGTCTCGACGCCAGGAAACGGCGTCCCGGGTCCGTCGTGGAGGACGAGGCGGCCCGAGGCCGCGAGCGGGGCGAGGTTTTCGGCGAGAAACGACGCCGACTCACGGGCGCTGGCGTGGGCCCAGTCCCAGTGGCGCTGCTGAACGTGATGGGCGGCCTCGGGAAACGTCAGCCGAAGGTCGCCCGCCTCAGTCCGCTCGGAGACGCCGCCGCCGTGGTCAAAGTGGAGGTGCGTCAGAAAGACGTCCGTCACCTCAGCCGGCGCGACGCCGAGGGCGGCGAGGCTCGGCCCGAGCGCCGAGTGCGCATGGTCGACGGCATAGATGCGCTTGAACGCGTCGTCGGCCTTGTGGCCCATGCCCGTGTCGACGAGAATGGTCCGCCCGTGGCCGCGCAGCAGCAGGCAGCGCATCGCGAGCGGGATGCGGTTCTGGTCGTCGGGCGCGATGTGGCGCTCCCAGAGCGGCCGGGGGACGATGCCGAACATGGCCCCGCCGTCGAGCCCGAGGCGGCCGGCCTCGACGAGGTCGATCTGGTATCCGGCGTGGGTCATCGCATCATGGGAGAGGAAAGGTTGTCCGCAGCCGGCCGCCTCATTTACACGTCCGGCTCGGGGAAGCCCGTCGCGTGGCCATCGCCGCGGGCGAGCGTGCTGATTTTACGCGCCTCGCGGACGCGCATCAGCAGCCGCCCGAGATGCTCGCAGAGCGATGTCAGGCGCTCGCCCTCGGAGAC